>CAZHGG010000644.1:0-4302 GCA_964531755.1 uncultured Polyangiaceae bacterium | reverse complement strand
CCTCCCCTCCGCGCGCCGGGGCGCGGCTCGGTTTCCGCTTGGAATCGTGAGGCCATATGCAATCCTTCGGGACGCCCCAGGCCGGCCCTTCCACGGAGACGACGCGATGACGCCCAACGACCCTAGCCCCGCTCCGCCGACCACGCACGCCGCTGGCTTCGGGCCCCCGGGCGGCTACGGCGGCCCGCCCCCGGGCGGCTACGGCCCCCCGGCCGCGCCGCCCCCGGGCGCCCCGGGCGGCTATGGCGGTCCCCCGCCGGGCGGCTACGGCGCCCCTCCCCCGGGCGGCTACGGAGGCCCTCCTCCAGGCTACGGCGGCGGTCCCCCCGGCGGCCCCCTCATGCCGGGCGCGGGGGGCGACGTCAACACGACTCTCCCCCTCGTGCTCAGCATCGTGTCGCTGTTCTGCTGCGGCCTCGGCACCCTGCTCGGCATCATCGGCGTCGTGCTCTCCGTGCAGGCGGGCAACGCGAAGAGCATGGGGGACGTCGAGGGCGCGCGCGGGAAGGCCAAGATGGCCGTCATCCTGGCGTCGGTGGGCATCGCGCTCGGGCTGCTCGGTGGCGTCGTCTCGGCGCTCGTGAACTAGCGGACCAGGCGCCCCCGCGGCGCGCGACCGCTCGCTACGCGCGCCGCGCGCCCGCGAAGTGCCTCACGAGGGCCTCCACGGCGTCCTGCCCGACGTACAGCACGCGCGTCCCTGGCGGCACCCGCTCCACCACAGTGGGCGCCTCCCCCAGCCACACCGTGATCGGGACGCGCTCGGCGCGAAAGGTCAAATCGGTCGCGCCCTGCCGGAAGCGGAGCGCGACCCAGGCGTGCTGGTCGCTCACGCCCGAGAGGGGACGCGCGGGCCCGTAGGCCTGAGCCCGCACCAAGCGGAGCACGGTGCGGCTCACGAGCACCTCCCGCTCCACGGGGTACCGCGCGTCGATGCGGGCGCCCCCGGGCTCGATCCACAGCCCCTCGCCCGTGACGATGACGTTCCCGAGGTCCCCTCCGGCGACGAACATCATCACCGCGAAGCTCCCGAGGGTCGCCACCACCACGAACAGCATCGGCAGCACGAACGCGCCGCCGGTCCGCAGGTCCATCGCGAGCAGGGAGAGGACGGAGCAGACCCCGGCGCCACCCCACAAGAGCCCGTAGAAGACCCAGCGCCGGCTGGCGATCTGCGCCGCGCCCATCCAGTGAGGGAATCGGTGGACCCCGGCCCTGGATGGCGTCGAAGGCTGCATCCCCCAAGGAATACCTCGGGAGCGCCAGCGAGCACACCCGGCGACGAGCCGGGGCGCGCTCATCCCGAGGCGCGGGGCACGTGGCGAAGGTCGACTTCACCGGCGAGGCTCGAGGACCGCGGCGCTACTGTGCGCGCGCGAGGAGTGCGCCAGCTTGGCCCGATCTACTGCCCCGTGATGATGCAGACCGCGTGGGAGAGGCACATGCCCCGCTCGCCCACCGACGTCATCCGCCCCGCGCGGGTGTTGCAACATACACGGAACGAGCCGCAGTCGTTCACGCCGTTCGACGAGCACCCCGCCCCGGACCCGCCACCGCCACCGCCGCCGCGAGCGCCGCCGCCGCTCGCGGCCTTCGGCGGCGTGATGTGGATGTCCTTCTTGACCACGTCGCAAGACGCGTCCGCGTACTTTCGCACGGTCTCGAGGGTGTAGGCCTTGCGCCCGAGGTTGCCCATGCACTCGCTGACGCACGCGCCGACCTCGCCCGGCACCTTGCACTCGACGACGTGCTTGCATGTCGCCAGGCACGCCGCGGCCTTCTCGAACTCCGGCTCGACCTTGGTCACCTCGTCGCAGCTCGACTGCGTGTACTTGTCGAGGTTCGCGCGGGTGTAGCCGAGCTGCGAGCAGCTTGCGACGCAGCGCGGGACGTCGGACGCGGACGGAACGCAGCTCGCGCGGTGATCACACGCCGCGCGGCAGCCGACCGCCGTCTGGAAGAGCGGATCACCCGCCTTCACCCCCTTGCAGTCCGTCTTCGCATACTCTTGGAGCTCGCCGTCCGTGAAGAGCGACGAGACGGAGGCGCAGTCGCGGAGGCAGCCCGGCACGTCGCTCGTGACACCGCACTCCTTGCGGTGCTCGCACGCCGCCTTGCACGACTCGGGGCGCACCGCCCCCGCGGTCGCCAGCGCCTCACCGCCCTTCGCCGCGCTCACCATGGGGGCGGCGCCTGAGGCCGCGGGCGCCCCCTTCTCGGGTTGGTCGTGGTCGCCCTGCGCCGGCGACGCGGACGACGCGGACGCGTCCGCGCCGGAGCCCGCCCGGTCGCGGTGGCAGGCGAAGAGGGCCAGAGTGGTGGCTGCGATGGCGATCGCGACGCTGCGCATGGATGGACTCCCTCGGTGCGGGTGTGGTGCTCCGAGGCACTCCTAGCACAGCGACCGGCCGCGGATGCGCTAGCTCTGCCGTCGCGGCGCGAGCCTACGGCACGGCGGCCACCACGTCGGCCGCGGAGGCCCCCGGCGGTGCGACCCACTTCACGGCGCCGCTCGCGTCGAGCACGATCGTCGCGGGCAAGGTCACGACGCCGGCCTCGCGCTTGCCGGTGCCGTCGCGGTCCACCAGGAACGGCGCCTTCACCCCCCACGACGCGAGCGCGCGCTTCGCGTCGTCCGTCGACTCGCCGTCCGCGAGGACCCCGACGAGCACGAGCTTCGCGCCCTTCGCCGCGAGGTCGGCGCGCCGCGCCTCGAGCGCGGGGACCTTGGTCTTGCACGGCACGCACGTGGGGCCGAAGAAGTCGAGGACCGTCGCGCGCGCGCCCGCGAGCGGGACGGTCACGAGGGCGCCGTCGTCGCTGGGCAGCGCAAACCCCACGGACTTCGCGGTGACGGGGGCGCTTGGAGGCGGGGCGCCGCCACAGCCCGCAGAGAGCGCCGTGAGGACCAGAGCGAGGGTGAGCGCGCGGCTTGCCATGACCGGCACTCTACCCCGACGCGCGCGGGGCTGTCGCGCCGGAACCACCCCGGGCGGGCGCGCCAGCCGAGCCGCGCCCGCAGCTCCACGCTGCGCGAGGAGGACACCCGCGCGCACGTGTTGGGACGGCCGGGCTCGCGCACGGGCGAGGACACCCCGCGTGATACCCTCGCCTCGTGCGGTTCAGCCCCCCCACCTCGCTGCTCGCGCTCGTCGCGATCCTCGGCTCGGCGTGCGCAGCCGACCGCGACGCTCGGCCGGCGCGCGGCCCCGCGCCAGTGCCGGACGCGGGGACCGCGGGCGCGAGCCCGGCGCGCCAACGCCCGGAGCCCGCGGGAGCCCCGAGCGACGAGGAGCGGGCCTACCAGGCGGAGCTCGACCTCCGCGACCACCTCGCCGACCGCCGCGTCACGTTCGCGGCCGTGGGTCAGGCGGCGCCGAGACACCCCTTCCGTGTGCCGGCGAAGGGGCCTTCCCCGAAGCGCGAGGCCATCACACGCGCCGAGCTCGTGACCTTCGGTCGGAGCAGCAGCCTCCCACGATGCGACCGAGAGCCCTTGGCCCCGAGCGGCGCCTATTGCCCCGACGTGGTGGCCCCGGTCGCCGCGGCGACGGACGACGAGCTGGAGGCGCTCGTCCCGATCGCGCAGGGCAAGCTCGGCCAGCGCGTCACCATGAGGGACGGCGGGAGGCACGTCATGCGCGCGGTCATGAGGTGCGGCTTCGATCCGCACCACGCCGTCGTCTTCTTCGATCGCGACGGGCGCGTGGTCGGCACGATCGTCGTTTGCTTCACATGCCACGAGTGGATCGTCGCGCCCGGCAACGACGAGAACGGCGGCGACGCGCCGTCCGTCATGAGCGACGCGGAGAGGACGAAGCTCCAGGCCATCTTCGAGGCCCACCGCCTCGGCGCGCGCCTCTACGCGGACGACGACTACGCCGACCGTGTCCGCGGCTACGAGCGCAGGATTTACGGCACGCGTGAGCTGCCCACGGAGGTGGGGCTCGAGCGGCGGCGGCGGCGCCTCCTCGTGGGCAGCGGGGTCCCGAAGGACCGCCCGCTGCGTGACCTCGCGCAGGACGAGCGCAAGAAGCTCTGCGAGTTCTTCGGGAGCGAGGTGCGCCCGCGGAGAGGCGCCGCCGGCTACGAGTGCGAGGACGGACGGCGGTACGGCGTCGACGACGACCCGGCGACGTGCGCCAAGGCGCCCTCCCCCTGCGGCGCGACGGTCGGCGAGGTCGAGGCGTGCCTCGCGGTGTTCCACGAGCCGAACGATCTGTGCGGGGTCGCGAAGTCCGCGTGCAAGCCGCTCCTCTCCTGCCTGCCGGGCGTCCGCGTGCTCCCGTGACGGAGTGCTAG
>CAZHGG010000643.1:0-4304 GCA_964531755.1 uncultured Polyangiaceae bacterium | reverse complement strand
CGGCGAACCCGTTCGCGGCGGCGCCTGCGGCGAACCCGTTCGCGGCGGCGCCTGCGGCGAACCCGTTCGCGGCGGCGCCCGCCAACCCCTTCGTTGCGGCGGCGGCGGACGCCGGCGCGGGTTACTCGCCGGGCGGCAGCGACTACGACCCGAGCGCGCCGACGACCTACAAGCTCATCAAGAGCGGCCCCGACGTGAACCCGGACGAGGTCGAGGTCGCGCACGTCGCCGCGCTCGAGGTCATGGTGATGTGGGACACGAACGTCCTCCACGTCTCCCACCTCTCGCCGCCCCGCTCGTTCTTCGTCGGCGAAGAGACCCAGGTCGTGTGCGACTACTTCGTCCCCAGCGAGGCGCTCGGCACGACGCGCGCGCCGGTGGTCGTCGCCCGCGGCGGCGCTGCGGCGCTCGTCATCTTCCCCCGCGCCACGGGCGCGGTCGAGATCCCCGGCCAAGGGAAGGTCACGTTCCAGGAGCTCATCGCCTCGGGACGTGCGCGCCCGTCGAGCGAGCTGTCCGGCGGTCACGAGTTCGACCTGCCCGCCAGCGCGAAGGCGCGGATGGAGCTCGAAGGCGGGCTCGTCTTCCAGGTCAGCACGGTCAACGCCGGGAAGGCGCCGCCGGCCGGCGTGTTCTCTGGCGCCGATCCCGCCGCGTTCCTCTTCGTCGGCCTCTCGTCGCTGCTCCACATCGGCATCGTCGCCTCGCTGGCGTTCTTCATGCCGAAGATGAACCTCGACGACAGCGAGGCGATCGATCGCGACCAGATCCTGCTCATGCAGAAGATGCTGAACGCGGCCGCCGAGCGCGAGCAGGAGGAGAAGCCGACCGAGCAGGTCGCCGACAACAACGCCGACAACAAGGAGGGCGGCACGGGCACTCGCGCGAAGGGCGAAGAGGGCTCGATGGGCAACCCGAACACGAAGGCCACCGGCAACCGCTTCGGCGTGCAGGGCCCGGCCGACAACGCCGATCCGCACATCGCGCGTCAGGCCGCGCTGAAGGAGGCCGCCGAGTTCGGCATGATCGGTCTGCTCAACGTCGGGGCCGGCGGCGATCCCAACGCTCCCACGGCGCCCTGGGGCCGGGAAGAGTCCTCGGGCAACGACCCCATGTCGGCGCGCGGCAACATGTGGGGTGACAGCATCGGCGACTCGTTCGGCGCGGGTGGTCTCGGCCTCTCGGGCGTCGGCGAGGGCGGCGGCGGGCGCGGCGAGGGCATCGGCCTCGGCAACATCGGCACCATCGGCCACGGCGCGGGCACCGGCACCGGCCAGGGCATGGGCAACGGCCACGGCCGCCTCGGTGGCTCGCACGCGACGAAGACCCCGAAGCTCCGTCAAGGCGCCACCCAGGTCAACGGCCGGCTCCCCCCGGAGGTCATCCAGCGCATCGTCCGCCAGAACTTCGGTCGCTTCCGTCTCTGCTACGAGAACGGCCTGCGCACGAACCCGGCGCTCACCGGGCGCGTCGCGGTGAAGTTCGTCATCGACCGCTCGGGCGCGGTCTCCACCGCGCAGGACGGCGGCTCGGACCTCAGCGATCGCGGCGTGGTGTCGTGCGTCGTCCGCGGCTTCGGGACCCTGTCGTTCCCGCAGCCCGAGGGCGGCATCGTCACCGGCGTCTACCCCCTCACGTTCAGCCCCGGCGACTGATCGCCTGCGCTGCACGCTCGCTCGCCGCCCGCGCCTCACGGTTCGGGCGGCGTTCTGTTTTCTCTTCTCCCTCTTCGTGAGCGCGCGTCGCCTGCGCGCGATCACGGATCGGCCGCGTGGCCGCCGCTTTTGGTTGAGAGTGACCGACCTTCTGCCCTAGGATGCCGCGCCGATGAAGACGTTCGCAAAGCTCGCCGTTCCGGTCCTACTGATCCTCGCCACCGCGTCGGGGTGCAGCCGGAACAACATCGAAGCTGTCAACCTCGCCAACGAGGGGGACAAGTCGAAGGCCGTCAACATCGAAGAGGCGATCTCGAAGTACGAGCAGGCGACGAACCTCGATCCGACCAACCACCGCATCCTGTGGAAGCTTGCGCTCGCCTACACGAAGAAGGAGGCCTGGGACAAGGTCGCCTCGACGTGCAAGAAGGCGGAGGCCGTCGCGCCGACCTTCGCCAACTACTACTTCCAGCGAGGCATGGCGCAGGCCCGCATGGCGGTGAAGGGGCCGGCGACGTGGGCCGAGGCGAAGGAGCCGCTCGAGCAGGCGATCTCGAAGGACCCGAACCTCGCGGACGCGCACTTCGAGCTCGGCGAGGTGCTCCTCCACCTCGACGACGAGCAGGGCGCGCTGCGCTCGTACTCGAAGGCGATCGAGACCAAGCCCGACGTGCTGTCGTTCTACATCCCGCTCGCGGATCTCTACATTCGCCTCGGTTACCTCGATCAAGCCGAGCAGGTCGTCAAGGAGGGCCTGTCGTTCGGCAAGGAGGGCGACAAGGGGCTCTTCGGGCTGCACAGCCTCGCGGGCCAAATCAAGGAGATGAAGGGCGACATCAGCGGCTCCGTGCCCGAGTACGAGGCCGCCAAGAAGGCGTGCGGTCAGTGCAGCGGCGGCGGCGAGCAGATCGCGTTCTTCAACCTCGGCGCTGCGTACGCCACGGTGAAGCCGCCACGCAAGAGCGAGGCGATCCAGCAGCTGCAGTCGTTCAACAAGATCGTCTGCAAGGGCGCGGCGGCCGCGCGCTACGCGGACCAGTGCTCGCAGAGCCAGCAGCTCGCGACCAAGCTCGGCGGTCAGCTCCAGTAGCGGTCCTCGGCTCCCACACGCCGAGCGCGCGCCCTCCGCGGCTGAGCCCGCGGCGGGCGTTTGCCGTTCTTGCGGCGCGATCTCGCGAGCGCGCCGCGCGATCGCCCGGGCGATCGGAAAAATTCTCTCGCGCCGAGAGAAGCCGCACACCTGCCGTGCGGCCTCTGGTAGCTTGAGGTCGGAAATTCACCTGCTCAGCGGAGGCGTGTCGAGCGCGGCACGTCGCACGAAGTGAGCTTCGGCGTGTGAATCGGACCGAGGGAGTCAATGGACCTTCAGGAGCGTCTTTCGCATCTCGAGAACGTTCGGGATTGGCAAGGGCTGGTCGAGGAGCTCGAGCAGAGCACTTCGTCTGGAACGAACGAGGAGAAGTCGCGCAGTCACCTGCGGCTCGGGCTTCTGCTCGAGGACAAATTCCTGCTCGGGGTGAAGGCCCTGAAGCACTTCCAGGACGCCTTCAAGCTGAACCCCTCGGTGACGGAGAGCCTCGCGCGCGCGCGCTCCGTGTACTGGGACCTCGGCAAGCTCAACATGGTCCAGAAGCTCCTCGAGCTCGAGCTCAAGACGCTGAAGGGGCCGCGCAGCGCTGAGCTGCTCCTCGAGCTCGGCGACGTGCTGTGCGACGCTGGCGACTACGATCGCGCGACGTCGACGTACGCGAAGAGCCTCGGCGCGGCGGAGGGTGGGCCGAGCGCCGCGCTCGCGAGCGCGTGCCTCGAGGACGTACAGGTCGAGAGCGGCTCGTGGCAGACCCACGTCGCGCACCTCGTCCGCGCGTCTGCGCAGCTCCCCGCGAGCGCCAAGGCGCGCGTGTTGCTGCGCGCGGCTCGCGTAGCGCGTCGCTTCGCGCCCGACGAGTTCGAGGGTCTCGTGCACACGGCCTACGCCGCCGACCCGTGCGCGCAGCAGGTCGCCGCGCTCTACGAGGGGCTCCTCATCGACGGCGGCCGCGGCGAAGAGCTGCAGCAAGTGCAGGCCGCGATCATCGCCGAGCTCCCCGATCGTCACGCGCGCGGCCAAGCTGCGCTCGCGTTCGGCGTGCGCTGGAGCGCGCGCCACGGCAACCTCGAGGTGGGCGCGGCCTGGCTCGAGCAGGCCGTTCGCTACGACGCGTCGAACGAGGGCGCGTTCCAGTACCTCCGCGATCTGCGTGGAAAGAAGGGCGGCGACTGGGAGAGCGTGCTCGGCCTCGCCGAGGAGGCCGCGACGCAGCCGACGACCCCCGAGAACCTCGCGTTCCTCCTGTCGCAGGCGGGCACGATCGCGTGGCGCAGCCTCGGGAACCTGATCCGCGCGCGCGTGAGCCTCGAGCGGCTCAAGTCGCTCGTGCCCGATCACCCGACCGTGCTCGCGTTCGAAACACAGATCGGCGAGCCGCTCGGCGCGTCGACCGCGAGCCGCTCCGTGCCGCCGATGCACGAGGCCGAGACCGTCGAGCTCGCGGCGATCGATCCGAAGACGCTCGAGATCGCGTCGGCGCGCATGGCGCAGCTCGACGCGGCTGTGGACGGTGGAGAGGCCGACGCGCCGACCATCGCGGCGCCGCCGATGCCCGCGTC
>CAZHGG010000642.1:0-4310 GCA_964531755.1 uncultured Polyangiaceae bacterium | reverse complement strand
AGGGCAGCTCGTTCATCGCCGGCGCGGCGGTGCAGTGGCTGCGCGACGGGCTCGGCCTCATCGCGCGAGCGCAGGACATCGAGGCGCTCGCCGCGGGGGTCGCGTCGTCGGATGGCGTGCACTTCGTGCCCGCGCTCGCCGGCCTCGGCGCGCCCTACTGGGACCCGGGGGCCCGCGGCGCGATCACGGGCCTCACGCGAGGCACGACGCGCGCGCACCTCGCGCGGGCGACCCTGGAGGGGATCGCGTTCTCGGTCGAGGATCTCCTGTCGGCGATGGTCAAAGACGCCGAGCGGCCCCTCGCCCGGCTCCGCGTCGACGGCGGCGCGAGCGCCAACGATCTGCTCATGCAGTTTCAGTCCGACATCTCGGCGATCGTGGTCGAGCGCCCGACGGAGGTGGAGTCCACTGGGCGCGGCGCGGCCATGCTCGCCGGGCTCGGCGCGGGGCTCGCCGATCTCCAGAGCGTGTCGGGAATGTTGAAGCTGGGGCGGCGCTTCGAGCCCTCGATGGAGGCCGGCGAGCGGGCCGCCCGCGCGCGCGGGTGGGCCGGCGCCGTGGCGAGGACGCGGTCACAGTCCGATGCTCCATAAGTGATTGATAATAGGATTGATTTGTGGTGCCTCGCGCACCCCGGCGCGCCCACCGCCCGGCGGTCGGCGCCGAGAGGCTTTGTTCTTGGGGAGCGCCGTGAGACCCTTCGAGTGATCCTCCGCCGTGTCCTCTGGGATCGCCGCGGGGGGCCTTGCTTGGGCTGGGTGCTCGACGAGTCCAGCCACGTCGCGGCGCTTGGCGTTCGAAGGAGTTCAAATGACCACTGAAGATGCGGCAGGGCGCACCCCGCTCCGGGACGTCGCGGTCGACTGGGAGGCGCTCGAGGACGCGTTCGAGAACAACGCGCCCGAGGTCCACAGCTACCTTCACCTCGCCACGGGCGAGGTGCTCCGCGTGGTCGACGGCGTCGCCGATCCCCAGATGCACGTGCGCATCAGCTCCGACACGAACTACCTGCGCATCGACCCCGTGTCCTCCCGCGAGCAGTACCGCTGGATGGAGCGCTTCATCCCCATGGTCGACGAGCTCGAGCTCCGCGCCAAGCTCACGCAGGCCATCGACGGGAAGGGGGCCTTCCGCCGCTTCAAAGACGTGCTCATGGGCTTCTCGGTCGAGCGAGAGCGATGGTTCACCTTCCGCAGCGAGCGACTAAAGACCTTCATGGAGGCGTGGCTGGCGGCGCACGCCATCCGGGCCATCGCGCGGCCGCAGTGGCCCGAGGCCGGCGAGTCCGACGGCGAGGCGGCGGCCGACAGCGCCGCGCCCTCCGAAGAAGTGCCGCGCTCGCAGAGCGGCCGCCGCGCTCGCAACGCCGAGAGCCTCCGGCAGCAGCTCTCCGAGGTGGCCGAGGCGCTGGGCGCGCGCGAGCTCGACAGCGTGCTCGCGTTCGCGGAGTTCCTCAAGGCCCGCCGGGCCGCGCGCGGCTTCGCCCACCACCACGAGCACCTCGCCGCCGAGCGGGAGAGCGGCGCGCCGCTGCCGCGCGGCGCCACGCCACCAGAGCCTGGGGCCGCCGGGGGATGAGCCGTGCGCGCGCTCGTCGCCGGCCGTGCGCTCCCAGGTGGGGGGCGGTGATCGCGGCGCTTGTCGCGGTCCTGACGGTCGCATTCGCGACGGCGCCGGCCAGCGCCGAGCCGCCGCCGGGCGCGCCGATCGATCGCGTCGCCGTGCGGTATTTCACGCCCGAGACCGGGGGCGCCGAGCACCCTCGCTTCATCACGGAGCGCGCGCTCGCGTTCTTCTCGCGCGTCGAGTCGCGTGCCGAGGGCCTCGAGGTCGCGCGGGGCGACTACCCGGCGAGGTTCGTGCGCGCGGCCGTCGATCGCCTGGTCGCGGAGGACATGCTCGCGTCGCTCCAGGTGCGCACGGGGGTGGAGCCGCCGGGGCTCCCGCGGTCGACCGAGGAGGCCCGCGAGGAGCTCGAGCTGCGCGTGGGCGGGGCCGGCAAGCTCTCGGCCCTGCTCGACGACGAGCGCTTCCAAGAGGCCGAGCTGCGCGTCGTGCTCATGCGGCGGGTCCGCGCGGGCTACTACGTCGACCGCGCGATCGCGCCCATCCTTCGCCCGAGCGAGGACGAGCTCCGCGGCGCCTTCCGCACCTCGCTCCACCCGCTCCGCATGTTTCGCCTCGAGGACGTCCACGAGGAGATGGCGCGCTGGTTGGTGCAGGAGCGGCTGCGGCTCGCGGCGAATGATTTCCTCCAGACGGCCAGGGCGCGGGTCACGGTCGCCTACCTCGGCAAACCGGCCCTCTAGGGCCTCGAGAACGTGAGCGCGGTGCCATGAGCGAGGCGGACAGCAAGAAGGTCGTCGTCGCGGCGCTGGCGGGGAACCTCGCCATCACCGTCTGCAAGTTTGGGGCGGCGTTCCTCTCGGACTCGACGGCGACGCTCGCCGAGGCCGTGCACTCCCTCGCCGACACCGGCAACCAGGGCCTCTTGCTCCTCGGGATGCGCCTCGCCGCGCGGCCCGCCGACGAGCGCTTCGCGTTCGGTCGGGAAGGCGAGAAGTACTTCTGGCCGCTGATCGTGGCGCTCATGTTGTTCTCGGTCGGCGGCGCGTTCGCGGTCTTCGAGGGCATCGCGCACCTCGCGCACCCGGTCCCCCAGGCGGGCTCGCGGCTCTGGAGCTACGGCGTGCTGGGGGTGTCGCTCGCGTTCGAGGCGATGAGCTTCCGCGTCGCGTGGGCGGAGTTCAAGGTGCTCGCCAAGGGGAAGCCCTGGCGCGAGGCGCTGCGCGAGGCGCGCGACCCCACGATCCCGCTCGTCCTCGCCGAGGACACGACAGCGCTCGTGGGCCTCACCCTCGCGTTCGTGGCGGTGCTCCTCACCGGCATCACGGGGTGGCAGGGCTTCGACGCCATCGGCAGCATCCTCATCGGCGCGCTCTTGTGCGGCGCCGCGGTCGCGCTCGGGAAGCTCACCCACGCGCTGCTCATCGGCTCGAGCGCGAAGCCGGAGGAGCAGGGGCAGGTCCTCGCGCTCACCGAGTCGGTGGCCGGGGTCGAGCGGGTCACGCAGCTGCTCACCATGCACGTGGGCCCCGAGGTGGTCATCCTCGCGATGAAGCTCGCCTTTCGTCCTGGCGCGACCGTGGAGGAGGTCGAGGAGATCACGAACGAGATCGAGCGGGTCATTCGCGCCGAGCTGCCGCGAATGCGCAAGATCTTCATCGAGGTCGACTCCAAGGGCGACGGCCGCGGTCTCGAGGTCGCGCGCCGCGCCTACCGCGCGTCGCTGGAGGCAGGTGCGCCCGCGCTCGCGGCGCCGCCGAAGGATCCGGCGTGACGGGGCGGTGGCTCACGCTGGGCCTCGCCGCCGTCGCGGTCGCCGTGACCTTCCTCCCGTCGCGTGCGGCGACCCACGCGCCCCGGCCAGGCGCGATCCGCGTGGGGCTCGTCTTCGACGTGGGCGGACGCGGCGACAAGAGCTTCAACGACGCCGCGTACGAGGGCCTCGCCCGGGCCGAGCGTGAGCTGGGCGCGGACGTGAGCTTCGTCGAGCCCTCCGGCGCGGAGGACCGCGAGGCCGCGCTGCGCCTCTTCGCCGCCCGCGGCGTCGACGTCGTGATCGGCGTGGGGTTCATCTTCTCGAGCGACGTCGACACCGTGGCGGCGGCGTACCCGAAGGTGCCCTTCGCGTGCGTCGACTACGCGCCGCGGGGCGGCCCGCTCCCGCCGAACCTGGCGGCCCTCGCGTTCCGTGAGGAGGAGGGCTCGTTCCTCGTGGGGGCGGCTGCGGGGCTCTTGTCGCGCACGGGGCACGTGGGCTTCACGGGCGGCATGGCCGGGCCCCTCATCCGCAAGTTCGAGGCAGGGTACGAGGCGGGAGTGCTCGCGACGTGCCCGCGCTGCCAGGTACATGCAGGATACATTGGTTCGACGCCCGAGGCGTACCACGACCCCGCGAAGGCGAAGGTGCTCGCGGCCACGCAGATCGCGGGCGGGGCGGACGTGGTCTACCACGCGTCCGGCGCGAGCGGGCACGGGGTCTTCGAGGCGGCCCGCGAGGCGAAGGTGCTCGCGGTCGGCGTCGACTCCGACCAGCACGACGACATGCCCGGCGTGGTCGCGACGAGCATGGTCAAGCGGGTCGACGTGGCGGTGTTCGACGTGGTGCGCGAGGTGAAGGAGGGGCGCTTTCGCCCGGGGATGCGGGTGTTCGGCCTCCGCGAGGGGGGCGTCGACTGGGTGCACGAGGGGCCCCACGCCTCGCACTTGACGCCCGAGGTGGTGGCCCGCGTCGAGGCGCTGCGCGC
>CAZHGG010000641.1:0-4316 GCA_964531755.1 uncultured Polyangiaceae bacterium | reverse complement strand
GGGACCGCCCCCGCTCGTGCCCGATCCCTCGCGCGTCGCGCCGCCGCCGCCCGCGCCGAAGCCCGCGCGGCCGAAGACGCCGCAAGAGCAGCTCCTCGAGGCCCAGCTCAAGGCCGCCGAGCGCTGAGCGGGGCGCGCGCGCCCTGGAAAGGCGGAGGCCCGCGCCGGCGCACCGGGCGGGCCTCGTGGGGCTCGAGCGCGCCCTCGCTCACTTCGGCACGGGCGGGATCGAGATGAGCTTCAGGTTCAGCCCACCGGGGTACTGGTAGCTCGTGTTCGCGCCGTAGCCGAGCACTTGGATGCCGACCGGCTTCGCCGCCTCGAGGGTGTGCGCGCCGCCCTTGCCCGCGCCGAGGCGCACGCGGAAGACGCCAAAGCCGTTGGCGATGGCGGTGAACGATGACGCGGGCACGGTCGCGCCGTCGACCTTGATGTCGGCGGCCGCGTCGCCCACGATGTCCACGAACGCGACGTCGTAGTCGTCCGGCGCGAGGAACAGGTACTTGGTGCGGAACTGCTCCACCGAGGCGAACGTGCTGAGCGCCGGATCGCCGCGGTTCAGCTCGGTGGCGCTCCCGAGCTCCTCGGCGCCCACCTGCAGGGTGACCACCGCGAACTCCTCGGTGCCGGTGACGTCGAAGTTCGCCGTGACGAGCTCGCAGTCGACCACCTCGCCCGCCTGCAGGGTCGCCGGGCACTTCGCCGGGCGGCTCGGGGCGTACGTGAGCGTGGTGTTGTCGCGGTTGCCGACGAAGCGCACCCAGTGTTTCACCGGGCCGCCCTTCGGCCCCGACGGCATGGTCACGATGTAGCGCTTGCCGAGGGTCTCGGCCGGCAGGACCGACTCCTCGACGTGGTCGCACGCCGACTTCGTGGCGGGCACGTTCACGCACGGCAGGCCGACGATGACCTGCACGGGCTTCGTGGAGGTGATGAGAGACCCGCTGAGGTCGTAGCGATCACCCTTCTCGGTGACGAGCTCGGCGACGTCGCCCGCCTTGGCGAGCGTGACGGTCATCGTGCCGCCGCCGTTGGTCGCCGGGAGTCCGCCGCCCGCGAGCACCTTGGCCTTCGCCGCGAGCCGCACGGTGGCGACCGTGTTGTCCTCGGTGGCGGTGATGGTGAGCTGCGTGCCCATGATCTCCTCGCGCGGCGTGGGCGGGAAGAACGGGATGGGGCTCGGCATCTCGGGGATGGTCCAGCCGAGGTAGCTCGCCACGCGGTAGTTCGTGGTCATCGCCGTGCTCGGCAGCAGCAGCGACGCGTCGTTCGAATACGAGAAGCACGGGGGGCTCGTGCCGTTGCCCTTGCCCGGGCACGAGCTCCAGTTCTTCGGGCCGCCGCCCGGCGCCTCGCCCCCCGCGGGCTTGTACTCGAGCGCGTTGAACTGGGTGACGATCACCGGCACGCTGCTGACCAGGTGGTACGCCGAGCCAGCCGCCATGACCGACGCGGTCATGGGCGTCGCGGAGCCTTGCTCGTTCGTGTCCGGGCCCTTCAGCGCCGGCACCCACGGGAGGTAAATCTTCTTGAGCTCTCCGGCGGGGACGGTGACCTGCTTGGAGAACGCGGCGGGCCCGGTGACGGTCACCGTGGCGGGGTTCGCCCCGGTGTTCGACACGACCACCGCGAAGTCGAAGATCGACCACACGTTGTTCGCGTTGACCGTGGGCCAGTAGTCGCAGCCCACGTAGCTCTTCGTGCGCTTCGCCTCGTCGCAGTCGACCGGATCGCGGGTCTCACCGCCGGGCGGGAGCACCGAGCCGTCGGGCGTGGGGAAGCTCGAGTCGACGAAGCTCTGGCCGTCGACCGGCGCCACGGTGGCGTCGCCGGTGGAGGCGTCCGGAGGGTCGAACTCGCCCCCGGGCCGGGCGGTCGCGCCGCACGCCCCCAGCGAAATCGGGGTGGCGAGCGCGCTCAGGAAGAGGAAGGGAAGCAGCCGTGTCCGCATGCGTGTCGGCCTAGCACGAAGCTCGAGCGCAGGCCGCAATTGTGGGGCGCGGCGGACGAACATTTCAGGCGTCGCGAGGGCGGCCGAGGTCGCGCGGGGCGGCGCGGGTGGGGTACCCTGCCGCCCGTGACGCTCGCCCTGACCACCGTGCCTCCGCGCACCGCACCCGCATCGCAAGCCTTCGTATTCCTTCATGGAATACTCGGAAGCGGCGCGAACTGGCGCGGCTTCGCCAAGCGACTGCTCGCGGAGGACCGGCCCGCCACGGCGCGCTCGGAGGGGTGGCTCGTCGACCTCCGCGAGCACGGGCGCTCCCTCGACCTACCGCCTCCGCACACGGTGAGCGCGTGCGCCGAGGACCTCGCGGCCCTGCGGCGCGCCCGCGGCGCCCACGTCCACGCGGTGCTCGGGCACAGCTTCGGCGGGAAGGTGGCCCTGGCCTACGCGGCCGCGCACCCCGTGGGGCTCGAGCACGTGCTCGTGATCGACTCGAACCCTGGCCCGAGCGCGTCGGGCTCCGAGACCACCCACCGCGTGCTGCGGCTGCTCGCGGCCGCGCCCCCGCGCTTCGCGTCGCGCGAGGCGTTTGCGGCCCATTTCGTTGGCGCCGGCCTCGAGCCGGGCGTCGTCGCGTGGCTCGCGATGAACCTCGTTGCGCGCGACGACGGTCACGCGTTCCGGCTCGACCTCTCCGCGATCGAGGCGCTGCTCGCCGACTACCTCCGCGTGGACCTCTTCTCCTTCCTCGAGGCGCCTCCGCGGGCGTTCTCTGGGAAGATCCTCGTCGTGGCGGGCGGGCGCTCCTCCACGCTCGACGCGACCGCGCGGGCGCGGGTGCTGGCCGCGGCCGCGCGCGCCCCCGGGCGGATCGCCCTCGAGGTCGTGCCCGACGCCGGCCACTGGGTCCACGTCGACGCGCCCGACGCGCTCCAAGCCCTCGTCGCTCGGCACCTCGGCCCGCGAGGCGCGGGCGGCTAGTCCCCTGGAGACGTGATTCCTGCAAAAAGCGTGGGTTCCAGGGGACTAGGTCGCGCCGAGCACGGCGGAGACCCACGCCTCGGCCGAAGGGTCGACCCCGGCAGCGCTCACGACCGCGCCCCCCCGGTACTGCGCGCCGCCGAGCGTGGCGATCGACGAGGCCTCGAGGCGCGCGAGCAGCAGCTGCTCGTGCGGAAGGGTGTTGTAGGACAACATCTGGGCCTCGCCCGTGAACGCGTCGAGGGCCCGCTGCGGATCGCGGCGCTTCCACGCGAGCAGCGCGCCGGCGAGCGTCGCCACGGCGCGCGGATCGCGCCGACCCTCGATTTCGAACAGCGTGGCGTTCATCGACAGAGGCCCGAGGGCGGTGTCGTCGAGGGCCTCGAGCAGGCCCCGCTGGCCGAGGAGCGGCAGGGCGCCGTGCGCCACGCGGAGGGCGGCCTCGGCCTCCGCGTCGCGTCCGCACGCCGCCAGCGCGAACGCCTCGTGGGACGCGGCCAGCGCGCGGAGTCGCACGGCGTGCGACTTGCCAGCGAACGTGGGGAGCGCCTGCATCGCGCACCGGAAGAGGTACGCCGCGTCGGCGAAGTCGCCCGCGCGCTCGGCGGCGAGGCCCAGCACGTAGAACGCGCGGGTGCGAAAATCGGAGCGAAACACCCGCGCGAGGGCCCACTGCGCGAGGCCGACCGCGAGCGCCGCGTTGCCTTGCCGCACCTGCTCCTCGGCGCGCCGCAGCCGCGACGACGAGCCGAAGATGTACACCCACTGCAGCACCGTCGCCGTGAGCACCGAAAGGAACAGGATCGCGACGGCGAGCGCCGCGAGCGCGGGCACGTCGACCGCCACGGCCACCGCGATGAGGCCGCCGCAGCACGCGGGGATCCCGAGGAGCCCGCCGAAGAGCCGGATCGAGGGCCAGAGACGCGACTCGAGCGCGCTGCCGCGCGGCGAGGTGAGGTACCGAGAGCTCATGGGCAGAGGACTTAGCACCGCGCCGCGAGCCCGGCGACGCTGCGCGGTGCGGTCACGGGCCGAGGACGGTCTGGCACGGACCGCACTGGAGCACCGCCCGCGGCGCCCCGGTGAAGAGGCTCTGGAGCGTGCAGGTCTCCCCGCCGCGGAGCGCCACGTCCTCGCCCGCGCAGCTCACGACCTCGACGGTGAAGGCGCGCGCGCAGGTCGACTCCGCGCCGCCCCAGCCGCCGTCGCGCGGCAGGAGCCCCTCGACGCATGTGTCGCCCGGGCACGAGCGCTCGACGACGCCGCCGCGGTCGCACGCGAGGCATCCGCGCCCGTCTCGGGTGCACGTGCGCCCGCCGCGGCACTCCCAGGTGCACTGCCCGAGCACGCAGCTCCACGACGACTCCTTGCACGCGACGACCGAGAG
>CAZHGG010000640.1:0-4320 GCA_964531755.1 uncultured Polyangiaceae bacterium | reverse complement strand
CGCCGCCACACGCGCATGCTCGACCAGTTCGGCGGCCTCGCGAAGGTGATGCCGGTCTACGCCGCGCTCTTCGTCGTCGTGGCCCTCTCCAGCGTCGGCCTGCCGGGCACGAACGGCTTCGTCGGCGAGTTCATGATCATCACCGGCACCTTCGTGTCGACGCGCCTCGGCCACGTCAACGGCATCCAGGCCGTGGGCGCGGCGCTCGGCGTCATCCTCGCGGCGCTCTACATGCTCGGGGCGGTCCAGAAGATGTTCTTCGGCAAGCTCACCCACCCGGAGAACAAGAAGCTCACCGACATCAACGGCCGCGAGCTCATCGCCGTGGCGCCGCTCATCGGGATGATCTTCATCGTCGGGTTCTTCCCCCGGCTCCTGCTCGACCCGATGTCGGGCGCGATCGCGCGCATCCACGACGACTACTCGCTCCGCACCGAGAACAACCCGGCGCCCAAGTTCTACACCGGCCCCATCAAGCTCCTGCCCCGGCGCCCCGAGGCGCCCAAGCCCGCAGAGCACGCCCCCGAGACAGCCCCCGCGGCCGAAGGTCACTGACCGATGCTCCTCGCTTTCGCACTCTCTCCCTTGCTGGTCGTCGCGCTCGGCGCGCTGCTGCTCATGCTCGCCGAGGTCTTCTCGAAGGTGCGCGCGGGGCTCGCCCTCGGGACCGCGGTCGTCTTCTTCTCGGGCACGGCGCTGTCGGCCGCGGTGTGGCTCTACGGCCTCGACGCCATCCCGAACCTCGAGGCCCTCGCGCCCTGGCTCATCGTCGACCGCTTCTCGCTCTTCTTCGACGCGCTCCTCTGCCTCGGCGGAGGCCTCGCGGCGCTCCTCGCGGGCGGGTACCTGCCGGAGCACAAGCTGGAGCGCGGTGAGTTCTACTCGCTGCTCCTGTTCGCGACCTTCGGCGCGATGATGCTGGCGGCCTCGGGGGATTTCCTCACGTTGTTCCTCGGCCTCGAGACGATGTCGATCGGCGCGTACGCGATGACCGCGTTCCGGCGCACCTCGGCCCGCTCCGCGGAGGGCGCGCTCAAGTACTTCCTGCTCGGGTCGTTCGCCGCGGCCATCCTGCTCTACGGCTTCGCGCTGCTCTACGGCGCGACCGGCCACACCGATCTCGCGGGCGTCGGCGCGGGCGTGAAGGCCGGCGGCCACGCGCCGATGGTCCTCGTCGCCATGGTGCTCGTCCTCGCCGCCCTCGCCTTCAAGGTGAGCGCCGTCCCCTTCCACATGTGGACGCCCGACGCCTACGAGGGCGCGCCCACGCCGGGCACCACCTACATGGCCGTGGCCGTGAAGAGCGGCGCCTTCGCCATGCTGCTCCGCGTGCTGCTCACCTGCTTCGGCGACGCGGGGTCCATGTCGTGGTCGAGCGGCTGGCCCCCGGCGGTCGCCTGGATGGCGGTCGCGACGATGACCGTCGCGAACCTCATCGCGGGCCGCCAGGAGTCCGTCAAGCGCATGCTCGCCTACTCGAGCGTCGCGCACGCGGGCTACCTGCTCGTCGGCGTGGTCGCCACCATGAAGAACCCCGAGCAAGGCGCCGCGAGCGTCATGTTCTACCTGCTGACCTACACGGTCTCCACCGCGGGCGCGTTTGGCACGCTCATCCTCTGCGGCCGGCACGGCGCCGAGGCCGTGAGCTACGAGGACCTCGCGGGCGTGGGCCGCCGGCACCCGGCCGCCGCGCTCGCGTTCTCGCTCTTCCTCCTGTCGCTCGCGGGCTTCCCGCCCACGGCCGGGTTCTTTGGCAAGTGGTTCGTGTTCCGGGCCGCCATGGAGGGCGGGTTCACCTGGCTCACCGTCATCGCGTTCCTCAACAGCGTGATCGGCGCCTACTACTACCTGCGCGTCATGGTGTTCCTGTACATGCGCGAGCCCGCGGCCGGCGCGCCGATCGCGACGCCGATGCGCTCGGGCTACGTGAACGCGGCGCTGCTCGTCAGCGCGCTCCTCGTCGTGCTGCTCGGCGTCTCTCCCACCCTCTCGCTCGACGTGGCGGTCAAGGCCGCCGCGGTCTTCGGTGGGTGAGTTGAGGCGCGGTCGCGGGGCGGGCACGTTGGCGCTCGCGCTCGCCGCGAGCCTCGCGGCGTGCAAGGACCCGCCACCGCCCGCCCACGCCGACGCGGCGCCCGCGGCGTCCTCTGCGCCGCTCGAGGCCGCGGCGCCCCCGCTCCCGCAGAACAACAACCCCTACACGCCCACCCAGATCCAGAGGGTCACGAACCCCACCGGGCTCGCCCCCTACGCTGGCCCCACCGGCAGCGTCGAGGGCACGATCACCGTGCGCGGCGGAGAGCCGCCCCGCGTCGAGGGCGACTTCTCGCGCTGCCCAGACGGCGCGGGCGCGTACGGCACCCAGTTCCGCGTCGGAGCGCCCGGGGCCGAGGCGGGCACCCACGAGCTCGCCGACGCGATCGTCGCGATCACGGGGTACGAGGGGTTCGTCGCCCCCAAGACCGACTACGTGTCGGTCTCGTTCGAGGGGTGCGCCTACGACCGGCGCACGGTGCTCCTCACCTACGGGCAGCGCATCGAGGTGCTGAACCGCTCGAAGAAGCAGCTCATCACACCCGACATCGACGGCGTCCCGGTCATTTCGCTCCGCATCGCGGCCCCGCGCTCGATCGCGCCCGTCAAGCTCTACCCGCCAGGCGTCGGGCGCTTCCGCCTCATCGACCGTGGCGTGCTCAAGTACATCAGCGAGGACGTCTACGTCCTCCTCCATCCGCTCCACGCCGCGAGCGATCTCAAGGGGCACTACCGCATCGACGGGATCCCGGTGGGGAAGGCCACGGTGAACGCGGGGCACCCGGCGTTCTCCGGCGACGCCGCGAAGGAGGTCCAGATCGAGCCGAACGTCGTGCTCCGCGTCGACCTCACGCTGGCGGGCCCCGGGGCGGACGCCGGCGCCGCGGCGCCGAAGCCGAGCGGGTCGAAGAAGGTCACGCCCGCGCCCATCCGCTGAGTCGGGCGCGCCACAAAAAAAAAGGCGGGCCCGCCGTCGCCGACGAGCCCGACCGCGGTGAGCGCTGCGAGCTACTTCTTGCAGCCGCAGCCGCTCTCGCCGCACACACCGCCACACCACCGGCAGTCGTTGGATCGGACACGAACACGAACACGCACGGGGACACGGACGCGCTTCTTCATCGGACACCTCTCTGGGCCAGCAGGCCCTCCCAAAGCCTATCCACGGCCCCTGGCTTGTCGAGGCCTGCTCGGTCGCGCGGCCCCCGCCCCGCCCCCAGCGGGTGTAGAACCGAGGACGAGGTGAGACGATGACAGAGCTTCGAGGTACTCGCGCCGTGGTCACCGGCGCGGGCAGTGGCCTCGGCCGAGCCCTCGCGCGCGAGCTCGGCCGGCGCGGCGCCCGCGTGATGGTCGCGGACATCAACCTGGCGAGCGCGGAGGCGACGCGCGACACGTTGGCGGGCGGTCCTCACGCCGCGGTCGCGTGCGACGTCGCGCAGCGCGCGCAGGTCGAGGCCGTGGCGCGCGCCGCAGACGAGCACCTCGGCGGCGTCGACGTGCTCATCAACAACGCGGGCGTGGCCGACGCGGGCGACGTGGGCGCGGTTTCGCCGGAGGACTGGGCGTGGATCGTCGGCGTCAACCTGTGGGGCGTGATCCACGGCTGCGAGGTGTTTGGGCCGCGCCTGCGCGAGCAGCGCCGCGGGTGGATCCTGAACGTCGCGTCCATGGCGGGGCTGGTCGGCGTCGCGAAGATGGGGCCGTACTGCGCGACGAAATTCGCGGTCGTGGGGCTCTCCGAGTGCCTGCACGCCGAGCTCGCGCCCGCGAACGTCGCCGTGTCGGTGCTTTGCCCGTCATTCTTTCCGACGAGCATCGCCGCCAACGGGCGCGCCACCGATCCCCGCTCTCTCGCGCTCGTCGAGAGGCTGATGGCCCGCTCGCCCCTCGACGCCGACGACGTGGCGCGCATCGCGCTCGACGGGCTCGCGCGGCGGGAGCTCTACGTGCTCCCCCACGAGGACAGCCGCTGGTTCTGGCGGCTCAAGCGCGCCGTGCCGGGCGAGTTCGCGCGCCTCGCGCCGAAGGTGGCCCGGTGGGCTGAGCGACGGTTTGGGAGCGGCCCGCGCTGACGAGCCGTCGCCGCGGCGGCCAGGCTCGGCTAGGCTTCGAACAAACATGGCGTTTCCCGTGGCGGTCCGCGCGACCGCGGCGACCCTGCTCCTCTCCGTCGCGTGCACGACGTTCGGCACCGCCGCCGTCGACGCCGGGCCCACGCCGCCCCCCGACGCGCGCGACGACGCGACGCGCGACCCGCCACCGGACGCGCGCGCCGCGCCGGGAACC
>CAZHGG010000639.1:0-4326 GCA_964531755.1 uncultured Polyangiaceae bacterium | reverse complement strand
CGGGAACGCCTCGTTCGAGAGATCGCACGACGTGAGCTCGGCGAGCAGCGCGCGCGAGCGCGGGCCCTGCACGTTGAGCTGGGTGTAGGCCGAGGTGACGTCGGTCACGAAGGCGTGAGGGAAGCGGTCCGCGAGGGCGTCGAGGTGGCGGCGCATCCAGGTCTCCACGTGCCTGTGCGCGGTGTCGGAGGCGACCACGAAGAAGCGCTCGTCTCCGAGCTTCGTCACCGTGAGATCGGCCTCCAGCGTGCCGCCCTCGTTCAGCCACTGCGTGTACGTGATGGTGCCGGCCGGGCCGTTGACGCGGTTGCCCGAGAGGTGCTCGAGGAACGCGCCCGCGTCCCGCCCCTGGACGTGGAATTTCGCCATGAACGACATGTCCATGAGGATGACGCCCTCGCGCGCCGCGCGGTGCTCGGCCTCCCAGTAGGGGAACCAGTGCTGGCGCCCCCACGAGAGCTGCTCGGGCGGCACGTCGACGCCCGGGGGCGCGTACCAGTCGGCCCCCTCCCAGCCGCTGACGTCACGGAAGTGCGCGCGCGCGGCGACGAGGCGATCGTGCAGCGCCGATTTCTTCGCGCCGCGCGCGGTGAGCATCGAGCGGGTGGGGTAGTGGCACTGGTAGACCATGCCGAGCGACTCGACCGTGCGCGTGCGGCGGTACTCGGGGTTCGCCTGGTAGGTGTGGAGCCGGTCGATGTTGAAGCCCGTGACGTCCACGTCCGGGCGGCCCGTGGTGATCCAGTGGGCCATCACGCGCCCCAGCCCGCCGCCCGTGAGGATGCCGATCGAGTTGAGGCCGGCGGCGACGAAGTAGTTGCGGAGCTCGGGGGCCTCGCCCACCACGGGCGAGAGGTCGGGCGTGAAGCTCTCGGGGCCGCAGAAGAACTTCTTCACGCCGGTCTCAAGCGAGATGGGCACACGCGACATCGCCTTCTCGAGGTAAGGGCCCATGCGGTCCCAGTCGGGCGGGATCTCGCCGAAGGAGAAGTCCTCCGGCACGCCGCCGACCTTCCACGGGGCGCAGACGGGCTCGAACAGGCCCACCATGAGGCCGCCGACCTCTTCGCGAAAATAGCCGTGAGAGCCCGGGTCCTCGAGCACCGGGAAGCTCGCGGAGAGGCCGGGGATCTTCTCGGTGATGAGGTAGTAGTGCTCGGCCGACTGCAGCGGGATGTTGACGCCCGAGGCCTGCCCGAGCTGGCGGGCCCACATGCCGGCGCAGTTGACGACGTATTCGGCCTCCACGTCGCCGTGGGCGGTGCGCACGCCGGTCACCGCGCCGCGCTTCGTGAGGAGGCCCGTGACCGCGACGCCCTCGACGACCGTGGCGCCCTGGAGGCGCGCGCCCTTCGCGAGCGCCATCGTGACGTCCACCGGGTTCACGCGGCCGTCTTCCTTCACGTAGAAGCCCGCCAGGAGGTCGTCGGTCTTGGCGAGCGGGAACAGGTCGCGGACCTCGCGCGGGGAGAGCTCGTGGACGTCGACGCCGCAGAAGCGGTTGAACGCGGACACCCGCCGGTACTCCTCGAGGCGATCCGCGTCGGCCGCGACCTCGATGAACCCCACGGGCGCGAAGCCGGTCGACTGGCCAGTCTCGGCCTCGAGGCGCGCGTAGAGATCGCGCGTGTACTTGCGCATCTCGGTCGAGGTCTCGGAGGTGGACCCGAACGTGACCATGAGGCCGGCCGCGTGCCACGTGGTGCCGCTCGTGACGCGATCGCGCTCGAGGAGCAGGACGTCTCGCCAGCCCATGTGCGCGAGGTGGTAGGCCACCGAGCAGCCGATCACCCCTCCGCCGATGACGACCACACGCGCGCGCTTTGGCAAGACGGGCTGAGACATGGCGCGGCAGACTACCTGCACCGCTGCGCTGGAGGGAGGGGAGATCGGCGCAATCCGTGCGCCTCGTCGCGCACGGCGCGCGCCTCCCGGTGTGCCGTCAGCGAGGGGAGCCGCCCGCGCGGTTCGCACGGGACGTGCATGCCGCCGGCCGATGTCCCCCACGTCGTCTCGCCCGGGCCCCGCAGGAGGCGCGCGCCTGTCGCCGCCGCTGCCGCGCGAGCACGGGGCCTACGGGCAGCTCCTGATGCCGCTCGTGACGGCGCTCCTGCTCGGCGGCCTGACGGTAGGCTCGATCGCGCTCACCATGGGGGTGCTCGCCGCGTTCTTCGCGCACGAGAGCGTGCTCATCCTCCTCGGGCAGCGCGGGCGCCGGGCGCGGGACGCGGAGGCTCGGCGCGCGCGCTTCTGGGGGCTCGCGCTGGGCGCGCTCTCGCTCGCGGGCGCGGGGCTCGGCGCGCGTGCCCTCGGCGCCGAGGGGCGCGCGTCGCTCGTGGCGCTCGCGTGCCTCGCCGCGGCGCTGTTCGCGCTCATCGTCGGGAAGCGCGAGAAGTCCCTGGTCGGTGAGCTCATCGCGGCCGCGGCGCTGACCGGGGTGTCGTTCCCCGTGGCCGTGGCGGGCGGTGCCCCGCTCCGCGTGGCCGCCATGGCGACGTCCGTGTGGGCGCTCGGCTTCTCGCTCGCGGTGCTCGCCGTGCGCGGCGTCATCGCGGCGACGTCGACGAAGGCGGGCGGGGGGCCCACGCCGGGCAGGATCTCTTGCGCCTCTGCGGTGCTCGTCGTCCTCGTCGCCGCGGCGCTCGCCGCGTCGGCGGGGCTCCCCGGCGTGGTGCCCGTGGCGCTGGCGCCGTTCGCGTCGGCCTCGGTCGCGCTCTTCGTGTCGCCGCCGCACGCCCGTCAGCTGAAGAAGGTGGGCTGGGCCCTCGTGCTCGCGAGCACGCTCGCCGGCGCGATCCTCGTGGCCGGTCCACGCGCGTAGAGCGGCGGCTAGCGGGTCGCGTGCGCCGAGCGCTCGAGGGTGGTGATCCCGAACACGCGCACCCGACGCCCGCCGCGGTAGATCGAGACGTGCCGCTCTTGCACGCGCATGTACCCGGGGAGCACCTCGCTCGCGGGCACGTCGAAGCGGTTGTCGGTGACGTAGAGCACCCTGGGCGCCTTCGACCACGCGGCGCGCGGCAGCCAGCCGTCGAAGTCGTCGCGGATCGGTGTGGCGCACCCCACCGGGTTGCGCTGGCCCGCGTGGAGCTGCGCGCACACCGTCCAGTGGGGGCCGACGACCACGTCGCCCGGCTCGGCGGCCTCGGCGACGGTCTCGAGCGCGCGCGGCCACCCGTAGAGCTCGTTGGCGATGTCGAACCTCGGCTCGTACGACGCGGGCATCCACGCGAGGAAGCGCGGAGAGAGCACCCATGCGTGGCCCGCGACGGTGAACAGCGCGGCCACCGCGATCGCGGTCGACACCTGCCGCGGGCGCGCCACGTCGACGCCGGCGGCGGACCTCACGGCGAGCAGCACCGGAGCGCCGAGCCACGCCGGGCCCAGCCAGTGGGGCTCCGCCTGGCGGCTCGCGAGCATGAACGAGGCGAGCGCCGCCCCCGGCACGAGGCACGCGAGCGCCAGGAACCGCTCTCCGGGCTCCTCGGCGTGGCGTGACTTGTAGGATGCACGCATCGCCGCGAAGCCCAGCCACGCCACCACCGGCGAGAGGTACGCGAGCTGCCCGAGCGTGAGCGCGCCGAGGCCGCGGACCAGCGGCGCGCCGGTCTGCGTCTCGAGGAGCCTGTGGCGGAGCATGGGGAACCCGTGCGTGGCCTCGTGGAGCGCGAGCGGGCTCGCGACCACGAGCCCCGCGAGGGCGCCCCACGCCGCGAACGGCCGGCGCGCCGCGCGCCCGCCGAGGAGCTGAAACGCCCCGATGACGGCGAAGAGCAGCGCCCCTGAGGCCTTCGCCCACGTGGCCACGCCGGCGACGAGGCCGAGCCCGAGCCACCCCAGATCGCCGCGCCACGTCGCGCCCTCTCGGGCGGCGAACACGCCCAGCGCGAGCGCGAGGAGCCAAAGCGGCGCGAGCAGCAGGTCGGGGGTGAGGGCGAAGAGACCGATGGAGAGCATCGGCGTCGCCAGCGTGACGAGGCCGACCCCCGCGGCGCCGCGGAGCGACGCGCCGCACGCGCGGGCGCAGGCCGCGGCGAGCCCGGGGACGAGGGTCGCGAGGACCGCCGTGAACGCGTGCGTGGCGGAGGGCGTGGGCGCCTGGCCGCCGCCGAGCGCGCGCGCCACGTGGCCGACGAGCCCGGGGTGATCCAGGTAGGCGGGCGCGGGGTGCAGCGCGTAGCAGGCGTAGAGCGCCTCGCTGTCGCCGAAGCCCACCACCTTCGCCGCGTGGCTCCGCGTGACGTAGAGCCCCACCGAGAGGGCGGCGAGCAGGAGCCACTCGCGAGGCAGCCGCGCCGGTGGCGGGGTGGTCGGGGCCGGCCCGCC
>CAZHGG010000638.1:0-4328 GCA_964531755.1 uncultured Polyangiaceae bacterium | reverse complement strand
GCGAGAGGCTCGGCGCGGGCGCCACGACGAGCCCCTCCACCGCGCCGCGCCCCGACTCGTTGCTCACGACGAGGCGGGCCGCGCTGTCCTGGCAGCGCGAGAGCTGCAGCGCGCCCGCGTGGCTCACGGCCCGCGCGGCGGGGTCGAGCTCCGCGTCGGAGAAGCGCGCGCGGAGGCTCGCGCCGCGGGGGCCCAGGACGGCCACCCGGAGACACGCGCCCGGCGACGGCGCGGGGAGCCGAAACGAGGCCGACTCGTCGTCGAAGAAGAAGCGCGAGCCCTCGAAGAGCGGCTTGGCGCCCGCGCGGCGCCAGGCGGCGGCGACGCGGTCGCGATCGCCCAGGAGATCCGCCGCGGCGGGCGAGGCCCCTGTGAGGAGCGTGAGCGACGCGACGCCCGCGAGCCCCGCGAGGCGCGTGCACGACGCGTGGCGCGCGCGGCGCCTCACGCGTCGCATCGCAGCAAAGGGGGGCAGCTCACGCGGTCACGGTACCACCGCCGGACCTCGGGTGTCGTCGAGCGTGTCGTCGGGCGCCCCCACCCCGAGCACGGCGCGCACCGCCATGAGCGCGGCCAAGGCGCCCTGGCCGACGGCCTCCGCGCCCCGCGCGAGCCCAAGCGGTCGGGGTGCGGGGGCCTCACCGGGGACGACGGCGCAGCCCGCCCCACGCAGGTACCGCGCCTCAACCTCGCGCACGAGGGAGTCGTCGGCGGGCACGGCCACGCAGGCGGCGGAGAGACGCGCCTGGCCCGCGAGGCCGACCTCGGGTAGCGCCATCTGTCGGATGTAACGTCTTGAATTCATGAGCTTCCGAGGTACCGCTCGGTGGTCAGTCGCGGCGGCGGCGCGCCCTCACGGCAGAGCTCGCACCCGGCGCGCGCCGCAACGCGCGTGGTGCGCCGCACGAGGCCCTTGCCGTCGAACGAGACGAGCGTGCCGCCGACCTCGGCGGAGGCCGCCAAGCGCAGCGCGAGGTCGGCCATGAGCGCCCCTACGACCCCGCACACGGGCCCCATCACGCCCGCGTCCGCGCAGCTCGGCGCGGGGCCCGGCGGCAGGTCCTCGAAGAGGCAGCGGTAACACGGGCGCCCCACCGCGCTCACCGCCAGGGCCGTGCCCAGCCATCGCAGCGCGGCGCCGTGCACCACCGGCTTGCGAGCGAGCGCGCACGCGTCCGCCACCAGGAACTTCGTGGCGAAGTTGTCGGCCCCCTCGACCACCACGTCCGCGCCGTCGAGGAGCTCCGCGGCCACCCCAGGGAGAAACCGCGTGGCGTGCCCCACCACGCGAATCGCCGGGTAGCGCCCGGACAGCGCGGCGACCGCGGCGCCCACTTTGTCGTGGCCCACGTCGGCGGGGCCGAAGAGGATCTGGCGGTGCAGGTTCGAGGCGTCGACCTCGTCGTCGTCGGCGAGCAGCAGCGTGCCGACACCGGCCTCCGCGAGCGCCCACGCCGTCGGACACCCGAGGCCACCCACCCCGACGAGCAGCACGCGAAGCGAGGAGAGAGACATGGGGGCGCATGCGTACCCGGGCGCGCCGCGCGGGGCAAGCCCGGCGCCCGCGCGCGCGGCGGCCTGCCGCGGCGTTTCCGTGTACGCTCGCCCGGATGCTCGGCTCCGACGAAGCCCGCGCGCTCCACGAGGCGCACCCCGCGATCGACCTCCACGCCGACACGCTCATGTGGTGCCGGTGGCTCGGCTACGACCTCCACAAGATGCACGAGCCGCCGCTCTACAAGGCCGCGCTCGGCGGCCACGTCGACGTCCCGCGGATGGTCGAGGGCGGCATGGGCGCGCAGTTCTTCGGCCTCGTGTCGCTCCCGATCTCCGAGCGACCGCGGGGGATGGCGCGCGTCATCGACGAGCAGATCGACGCCCTCGAGCTCGCGCTCCACCGGAGCCCGTCGAAGCTCCGCCTCGTGCGTAAGGCCCACGAGGTCGAGGCGTGCCGCGCGGAGGGGGTCATGGGCGCGCTCCTGGGCATCGAGGGCGCCCACGCGCTCGAGGGCGACGTCGCGCGCATCGACGGCTTCGCGCGGCGCGGCGTGCGGTACCTGGGGCTGCTCCACTTCAGCTCGAACGAGGCCGGCTTCCCCGCGTACGGGCGCGGCCGCCGCGACCACGAGGGCCTCACGCGGTTCGGCGTCGAGCTCGTGGAGCGCTGCGAGGACAACGGCGTGCTCGTCGACCTCTCGCACATCAACAAGCGCGGGTTCCTGGACGCGTGCCGGCTCGCGCGGCGGCCGCCGATCGTGAGCCACACCGGCGTGCTCGGGGCCTTCGAGCACTGGCGCAACATCGACGACGAGCAGCTCCGCGCCGTGGCCGACAAGGGCGGGTGCGTCGGCGTCATCTTCTGCCCGAACTTCCTGGGCGGCGACGGGCTCGAGCCGGTGGTCAAGCACATGAAGCACATCATCGACGTGGTCGGTGAGGACTCGGTCGCCCTCGGCAGCGACTGGGACGGCTTCATCGTCCCCACGCAGCCGCTCCGCGATCCGCGTGGACTTCCGCTCCTCACCGACGCGCTGCTCGCGGCGGGCGTGTCGCGCGTCGCCATTGGCAAGGCGCTGCGCGAGAACGTGATGCGCGTGCTCGCCGAGGCGTAGGCGCCCTCGCGCGTCCGGCCCTGCCTTCCCCGCGGCGAGCAGGTGGGTTAAGGTACGCCCGCGGCCTCGGGCCGCTGGGGAGTGCCTCGTTTTGAATCCAGTGCCCGTGGGCCCGCTCGTCCTTGCAGCCGCCATCGCCTGCGTAGGCTCCTCGTTTGCGGCGGCCGACGCCGCCGTGACGACCATCCACGACACGCGCATCGACGTCCTCGCCCTCACCGAGGCGCGCTTCGCGCGCTACCGCGCGCACCAGCATCGCGTCCTCGCGCGGTGGCTGGCGGGGCGCGTCAGCGCCGTGGGCCTCGCCGCGGTGCTCCTCGACGACGCCCTCGAGAAGACCTTTGGCGTGTCCAACCCCCTCGTGCCCGCGCTCGTCACCGTGCTGCTCTACGGCGTGCTCGCGGCCGCGCTCGGTGCGGTCGCGCGCCAGCGCCCCGAGGCTACGGCGCGCCTCGCCCTCACGTGGCTCTTCCCGCTCGAGTGGGCGTTCGCGCCCATCGCGTGGCCGCTGTCATGGCTCGACGCGTTCGTGTCGACCCGCGTGACCGAGGAGCACGTCGTCGACCCCGCCTCGGCGGAGGCGGAGCTCGCGAACGCCGTGAACGTGGGACAGGAGGCCGGCACCATCGCCGAAGAGCCGGCCGAGATGATCCGGAACGTGCTCGACTTCCAGGATCTCACCGCGAAAGACGTGATGGTGCCGCGACGGCACATCTCGGCGGTCGACATCGCCAGCCCGCTCGCCGACGTGCTCGGCTTCGTCACGAAAGATCGCCACTCGCGCTACCCCGTGTTCCGCGAGACGATCGACAACGTCGTCGGGCTGCTCTACGTCAAGGACCTCTTCGACGTGCTGAACGCCGGGACGCTCTCCCAGGTGACGCTCGCGTCGCTCGTGCGGCGGCCCGTGCTCTTCGTGACGTCGTCGCAGCCGGCGCTCACGATCCTCCGCGAGATGCGCAGCCGACGCCTCCACCTCGCGGTGGTCTCGGACGAGTTCGGCGGGACCGCGGGCATGGTCACCCTCGAGGACATCATCGAGGAGATCGTGGGGGAGATCCGCGACGAATACGACACGGAGGCCGAGGCCGCGCTCCACAAGCTCGCCGACGGCCGCTACGTCGCGAGCGCCGAGATCCCGCTCTCCGACCTCGAGGAACAGCTCGGCTGCGTGCTGCCGACCGAGGGCGCCTACGAGTCTCTCGGGGGCCTCATCGTGCACCGCGCCGGGCGCGTGCCGGGCGTCGGGGAGGTGCTCGAGCTCGGCGGCCTCTCGCTGACGGTCGTGGAGGCGGACGCGACCCGCATCGTGAAGGTGGAGATCCACCTGCGCCCGCCCATCACGCTCAAGCCCCCGGCCGCCGCGCCGAGCGAGGGAGACACCTCCGAGTGAGGCTGCTCGAACGTCCGGCGGAGCTGCGCACCGTGGCTGTGCTGAAGCGCGCGAGCGCGGAGGTCGAGGCCGCGGTCGTGTACGCCCCGACGCCGTTCGCGCTGAAGAGCGCCCACGAGGCGGGGCCCGACACGCTGCGGGTGGTGTGGGTCGAGGCGGGGGACGCCACGAGCGCGCGCGCCGTCGCCAGCGCCCTCGTCGAGGCCGAGGCGCTCCCCGCGGGGGCGCGCGTGGCGATCGTCGACCGGGCGCGCCGGGCCCCCGGCCTACTCGCGAGGCTCCGCGGGCCGCTCGCGGTGGCGCCTGAGGACGCGTGCGCCGCG
>CAZHGG010000637.1:0-4335 GCA_964531755.1 uncultured Polyangiaceae bacterium | reverse complement strand
CGTCCGGATCGACCGCGATGCGCTCCTTGACGCGCGGCGCGGCGGCGGCCGGCGGTGCGGAGCGGCGGCGCCACGCCCTGAGGATCTCGAGCGCGACGGAAACGTGCCGACGCGCGCCCTGGCCGCTACGCTTCCGCACCGTGGACCTCTACGGGTACATCGACGCCTACCTCGACCACCTGCGGGTCGAGCGCGCCCTGGCCAAGAACACGCTCGAGGCGTACTCGCGCGACCTCGGGCGCCTCGCGCGCGCGGTGGCCGCGGCCGACGGCGCCGCCCTCCCCTCCGACGTGTCCGCCGAGGCCCTCGCCCGGATGTTGGTGAACAACACCGAAGAGGGGCTCTCCGCACGCTCGAGCGCCCGCCAGCTCTCGGCGGTGCGCGGGTTCTGCCGGTTCCTCGTGCGCGAGCGCGCAGCGCCCTCCGACGAGACCCGAAAGGTCGCGCGCCCGCGGCTCGCCCGGAAGCTCCCACGCGTGCTCACGGAGGACGAGGTGCTGCGCCTCCTGGCGGCGCCGGGGCTCGCGACGCCGCGAGGCCTGCGGGACACGGCGATGCTCCAGCTCATGTACGCGTCGGGGCTCCGCGTGACCGAGCTGTGCGAGCTGCGCCTGTCGGAGCTCGACCTTCAGCGCGGCGTCGTGTCTCCGCTCGGGAAGGGCCAGAAGCGGCGGCTCGTCCCCGTGGGCGAGGTCGCGCTCGCGCACCTCGACGCGTACCTCGCGCGGGTGCGCGGGGTGACGCCCGGCGCGCACCTCTCACCGCACGTCTTCGTCTCTCCCCGCGGCAAGCGCTTCACGCGCCAGGGCTTCTGGAAGCTCGTCAAGCGGTACGCGCGCGTGGCGGGGATCACCGCGGAGCTCTCCCCGCACAAGCTGCGCCACTCGTTCGCGACGCACCTCCTCCGCGGCGGCGCCGACCTCCGCGCGGTGCAGGCGATGCTCGGCCACGCCGACCTCGGAACGACTGAAATTTACACGAGAATCGCCCAAGACCACGTGCGCGAGGCGTACGACCGGGCGCACCCCCGGGCGCGCCGCACCACGGCCTGACGAGGCCCGCGGAGACGCGCTACGCGAGCGACGCGGCGACGATCGCCGCCGTGAGGTCGCGGCAGAAGCGGCGCGTCTCGGTGAAGCGCGGCGACGCCTCGAGCGCGGCCTCGTCCATGTAGAGCCGCCGCGCGAGCTCCACCTGCACGACGTGGACGCGGCGCGCCGGGCGGCCGTAGTGGAGCGTCGTGAAGCCGCCGCGGTACGGGTCGTCGTGGGCCACGCTGAGCCCCGCGCCCCGCGCCTCCGCCTCCACCGCGTCGATGTAGCGCGCGTCGGCGCTCGTGCGGCCACGCGTCCCGGGCACCACGTCGGCGCGCGGCGCGCGCGCCCCGCGCGACGAGAGGCCGACGCTCGGCATCGAGTGCGCCGCCAGCACCACCGCGTGGCCGAAGCGGCGCACCTTCCGCGCGATGAGCCCCGCGAGCGCCGCGTGGTAGGGGCGGTAGACGAGCGCGAGCCGCCGCTCGAGCTCGGCCCGCGCGACCGGCTCGGCGAGCACCGGCTTGCCGTCGCCGGTGAGGCGCCAGATCACGCCACGCGAGGCCCGCAGCAGCCCCGGCACGCCCTGCACCGAGCCCCCGTCGACGTCGCCCTCGCCGCGGTTCAGGTCGACCACGTAGCGCGAGTGCTTCGCCGCGAGCAGGGTCGCCCCCACGGCCGGCGCGTCCGCGTAGAGCTCGTCGACGAGCAGGTCGGCGTCCTGCGTGATCGCGCGCGCGGGCGCCACGAGCAGGCGCGCCGTCTCGGGGTCGACGTAGGTGCCCGCGTGGGGCACCTCGACGAGGACCGGCGAGTCGACCTCGGGCTCGAGGACTACGAAGGGCGGCGGCGCCATCCGGAAGAGCGTCGCACGGCGCGCGCGGCGCCTCGAACAAAACTCGAAGCGCCGCGCCCAGCGGGGGGCACGGCGCGGCGAGCCGGAGCATCGGGCGCGAGACCGAGGGCCGCGCGCCGGCGGCTAGAGCTTGACGTTGTAGCGCTTCGCGTAGGCGAAGAGCCCGATCTTGTCGATCGTGCGGATGTCGCGGGTCGTCAGGTTGAGGGAGACGAACCGGTTCAGCTCGGGCACCCAGAGACGACGCGCCTGGACGTTGACGTGCTGCCAGCGCTTCGTCTTGATGTTGGAGTGGGAGACGTTCTGCGCGCTGAGCCTGCGCTTGCCGGTGATGTCGCTCTTCGCCATGACTACCTCGGGAAAAAAAAGCCGCGCGGTGGCCCGCGGGACGCGCAACCTGCTACTTCGGCCAGTGTCTGTCAAGCGAATCCGGTGGGCGCCGGCGTGAATGGGTCGCCGCGGCCCGCCGCGGGCTAGCGGGCGTCGCCCTCGTCCCACGGACCGAACACCTCGACCTCGACGCCTGGGGCGAAGTGCACCGCGCTCGGCGGGCGGTTCGTCCGCGGCAGCCCCGCGGCCGCCATCAGGTCGTCGTGGGTGGCGTGGAGGGTCGCCTCGTGGGCCGGGTACGGCACGTGGTGGACCTGCCCCTTCCCCACGCGCCCCTCCGCGACGGTGAACAGGTAGTACCGCTCGAGGAGGAAGTGCTCCAGCGTCCCCACCTTCGAGGGGCCGAGCGCGGCGCCGACCGAGTACTCGAACGTGGCGCTCACGGGCGCCGCGCCGCCGCGACGCCGGGTCTCGTACCGGACGCGATCGCCCTCCGTCGCGGTGCTCATGTCCGCGTGGAAATAAGGGAGGCCCCAGCCGAAGCGGGCCGCCTCGACCGCGAGCAGCGAGCTCGCCTCGAGCGAGAAGAAGTACACGCCCGGCTCGCCGTTCCGGTGGACGTACGTGCGCAGGTTGGTCTCGAGGAAGTCGATGCCGATGGGCACGAACGCGGGGCGGATGTCCTTCATCTCGAACGGGACGATGCCCACCCACGCCTCGCCGCCCCACAGGTCGAGCTCCAGCTCGGGAGGGACGAGCGACCGCACGGCCTCCGGCGGGAACGTGTAGTGGACGAAGAGCAGGTTCTCCCAGGTCTGCCGCCCCGCGGCGCGGCCCGCAGGGCGCTCACACGGGCTCACGCGGTCGAGGTCGAGGCACGGAGCGTCGCTCATGCGCGCACTCTACGCCAGCCACGCGCGCCGGCCCGCCGAGAAACTTCGCGCAGGGGCCGCCGACGCGCGCGATTTCGTGAGCAGGTTCGCTATGCTGAGCCGAGGAGCCCTTGATGCGTTCGTTCTTGGCTTTGGGCTGCGCCGCGCTGGTGACGCTCTCGACCGCGCCCGCCAGCGCCTTCTGCCGCACGACCACCGTGCCGACCGACCCCAGCTTCTCGCCCGAGCCCGGCGCCTGCTGGACCGAGGGCATCTTCGTGTACCACTCGCGCGCCTGCGTGGGCTATGCGGTGGAGGCGCCTGGCTCGAAGAAGCTCGACATGGCGCGCTTCAAGGAGCTCGCGGCGCAGGCGTTCGGCACGTGGGAGGCCGTGAGCTGCGGGGGCAAGCCCGTGAGCATCGACGCGCAGTTCACGGGCGACACCTCACGGAGCGCGCTCGGGTACGACACCCGCGGCGGCCCCAACGCGAGCGCGATCGTGTTCTGGGACGACGCGTGGCCGCACGGCTCGACGAGCGAGGTCATCCTCACGACGCTGACGTTCAACAAGCTCACCGGAGAGATCCTCGACGCCGACATGGAGGTGAACACCGCCAACGTCAGCTTCGCCCTGAGCGATCCGGTGCCCCGCTCGGGCACCGACATGGCCAGCGCGCTCGCCCACGAGGTGGGTCACTTCTTCGGCATCGCCCACTCGCCCCTCCGCGAGGCGACCATGTTCGCGCGCTACACGCCGGGCTCCACGGCCTTCCGTGATCTCGAGCCGGACGACACCGAGGCGCTCTGCGCGATCTACCTCCCGAGCGGCGGCCGCGCCACGTCGAAGGGGGAGGTGCCCGGCGGCGCGTGTGATCCCTCCGCGCCGCCGCCGCCAACGGGCGACACCCAGGGCGGCTGCAGCGCGCGGCCGGGGGCCGCGGGGGATCTCGGGCTCGGCGCCGTGGGCGCGCTCGGGCTTTCCCTCGCGGGGGCCGTGCGTGCGCGGAGGCGGCGCACCCGCGCGAGATAAGACCGCGTTTTTACAGCGTTTTTGCAGCGCTCGAGTGGGCTCGACCGCTCAGCCGAACGCGGACGCGTGGTCGCCGCTCTGAGCCACCGCGAGCATGCGCCCGGTCGCCGGCGCGGCGGGGCGCTCGCCGCGCAGGCCGCGGGCGAGGAGCCCGCGGGCGTCGACCTCGCCCGTGGGAGACAACACCACCGCGAGGCCGAGTTCGAACGCGC
>CAZHGG010000636.1:0-4344 GCA_964531755.1 uncultured Polyangiaceae bacterium | reverse complement strand
TCTGCGCCGAGCCGCCGACGCGGCTGACGGAGATACCGACGTTGATGGCCGGGCGAACGCCGGAGTAGAACAGGTCGGACTCGAGGAAGATCTGCCCGTCGGTGATCGAGATGACGTTGGTCGGGATGTACGCCGAGACGTCGCCCGCCTGGGTCTCGATGATCGGGAGCGCCGTGAGCGAGCCGCCCGACGTGGGGTCCTTCACGATCTCGTACTCGTCGCCCTTCTCCTTCAGCTCCGCCTTCGCGGGGTCGTGCCCCTGCTCGCCGACGTACACCTTCGCGTCGGCCGGGCGCGCGTCCCACGCGGTGCCCTTCTTCGCGACCACGAGGCGGTCGGCCATCTTGGCGGCGCGCTCGAGGAGGCGGGAGTGGATGTAGAAGACGTCGCCCGGGTACGCCTCGCGGCCCGGCGGGCGGCGGAGGAGCAGCGAGAGCTGGCGGTACGCGACGGCCTGCTTCGAGAGGTCGTCGTAGATGCAGAGGGCGTGGCGGCCGCTGTCGCGGAAATACTCCGCCATGGTGACGCCGGTGTACGGCGCGATGAACTGGAGCGGCGCCGCCTCGCTCGCGCCCGACACGACGATGGTCGTGTACTCCATGGCGCCGTTGGTGGTGAGCTTGTCGACGACGGCGGCCACGGTGGACTGCTTCTGCCCGATGGCGATGTAGAAGCAGTAAACGCCCTGGCCCTTCTGGTTGATGATGGCGTCGAGCGCGACGGCGGTCTTGCCGGTCTGGCGGTCGCCGATGATGAGCTCGCGCTGGCCACGGCCGATGGGGACCATCGAGTCGATGGCCTTGATGCCGGTCTGCAGGGGCTCCTTCACCGGCTGGCGCTGGAGGATGCCCGGCGCCTTGATCTCGACGCGGCGGCGGTGGGGCGTCTCGATGGGGCCCTTGCCGTCGATGGGGAGGCCAAGCGCGTTCACGACGCGGCCCATGAGCGCCTCGCCCACCGGCACGTCCATGATGCGGCCCGTGCGCTTGACGATGTCGCCCTCCTTGATGGTGGTCGTGTCACCGAAGAGCGCCGCGCCGACGTTGTCGGCCTCGAGGTTGAGCACGAGCCCCACGAGCCCGCCCGGGAACTCGACGAGCTCGCCGGCCATGGCGCCCTCGAGCCCGTAGATGCGCGCGATGCCGTCGCCGACAGAGAGAATGGTGCCCGTCTCGGTGGTGAGCGTGGCCTTCTCGTAGGTCTGAATCTGCTTCTTGATGATCTGCGAGATCTCTTCGGCGCGGAGCTGCATGGGTCTTCCTTGTCTGCGAGTCGCTCGTGATGCGTGGCGGGCGAGGCGGGCGGCGAGGCCGTCGAGGGCCTCCCGGCGGTGCTCAAAAGAGCCAGTGAATCCTGGCTGTTGGGATGGGTCAGTTGGGGAGGAGCTGCGCGCGGATCTCGCGCAGGCGCGACCGGAGCGAGCCGTCGTAGACGCGGTCGCCGATGCGGGCGACGACGCCCGCGAGCAGCTCGGGGTCGGTGGCGACGTCGAGCTCGACCTTGTTGCCGGTCATGCGCTCGAGCTGCACACGGAGCCGCTCGAGGTACGCTGGCGTGAGCGGCTTGGCGCACGTCACTTGGGCGCGGACGACGCCGCGCTTCTTGTCGGACAACGTGCGGAGCTCGCGCACGATCGCGGGGAGCGCGCGGAAGCGTCGGCGGTCGCTGAGGAGCAGGAGCGTGTTCCGCGCCGAGGCGCCGAGCGACAGCTTGGTGGCGAGCTCCTTCAGGATGTCGCGCTTGGCGGCGTGCGGCACGAGCGGGTTCTCGAGGACCGCGCGGAGGTCGGGCGAGGCGTCGTAGGCCGTGGCCGCGCGGGTGAGCTCGGCGACGAGGCCGTCGAGCTGGCGGGACTCCTCGCCGAGGGCGAAGAGCGCCTTCGCGTAGCGCTGGGCGACCGCTGCGGGCACCATCATGACGCACCTCCAACCGGCTTGGACGAGAGCTCGGCCAGGAACTCCTCGGCCAGGCGCTCGTGATCGGCCTGGGTCACGGCCGCGCGGAGCAGCGCCTCGGCGCGCGCCACGCTCGCGTCCACCGCCTCCCGGGTGATGTCGAGGTGGAGCTGCTTGGCCTCCTGCTCCACGAGGAAGCCGGCGTCGCGGCCCACGCGCGCGGCCTTCTCCTCCGCCTCGCGGATGAGCCGGTCGCGCTCACCCTCGCCGGCCTCGATGAGCGCCTCGCGGGCGATCTTCACGTCGGCGGCGACGTTCTTCAGGTCCTTCGTGTGCTTCTTCGAGCGCTCCTGCGCGTCCTCGAGGAGGCGGCGCGCGTCCTCGATCTCCTTGCCGATGTCCTCCTTCCGCTGCTTCAGCGCGGCGGCGATCGGCTTCTTGCCGAGCGCGTAATAGCCGAAGGCGAGGACGCCGAAGTTGATGAGGAGCGCGAGGTAGGGGGGCGTCTCCTTGTTGGAGAAATCGGCCCAGTTGATCGGCTTCGGGCCGTGCTCGGCGTGGGCTGCGTGCTCGGCCCCGCCGTGGTGCGGCTCGACGGCGTGCTCACCGGCGGCCCCGTGCGGCGCGGCGCCGTGCGGCGCGGCCCCGTGCGCGGCCCCGTGTTCCTGCGCCCAGGACGCGCCAGCCAGGGCGAGCGCCCCCGCTACGACGACCGGGACCAGCGCGAATCGTGCGAACCGTCTCACTTGCAGGTTCCTTCGGGGCTCACTTGCAGGTTGCATGCGCCTCATCCTCGCACCTCTCGTCCGAGCACCCGGGAAGCGACCTCGCGGGCGAGGTTCGCGGCGTCGCGCTCGAGCCCCTCGCGCGCCGCCTGCGCGTCCGCGCTCACCTTCGCGCGGCCCTCCTCGAGGGTCTTGGCGGCCTCGGCCCGCACCGTCGCGAGCAGCTCGGCCTCGCGCTTGAGCCCCGCGGCGCGGAGCTTCTCGCGCTCGACGTTGCCCTCGCCGCGGGCCTTGGCGAGCTCCGCGTCGTACGTGGACTTGGCCTTGGCGCTGCGCGCGTCTTCTTTACGGGCCGCCTCCTTGGTGCCCATCGTGCGCTTCTCGCGCTCCTCGAACAGCTTCATGAGCGGGTCGAAGAGCAGCGGCTTCAGCGCAAAGAGCAGCACCAGAAACAGCGCGATGTGGACGATGATCGTCCCGTCGGCGTCGACGTTCACCGCCCCCTCCGAGGCGAGGGCGCCGGCGAGGCTCGACGTGAGACCGGTCGTGAGACCGTGGCTGGAGAGGTCGGTCGTGCTCACTGCGAAGAGCGACATGGGGCCTCGAAGCGATCGCGGCAAGCACCGCGAGGGGCGGGCCGCAGAGGACGGAGGGCGAAGTGAAAAGAGACGGGCGCCGACTATCATTGTCGGTGTGCGTTGTCCATGGGATGTGCGCGGGCGGCCTCCGCCCCGCGGGCGTCACTTCATGAAGGCGAAGGCGTAGACGAGGGCCGCGACGACGAGGACGCCGCCGGCCACGCCGACCACGATCATCATCGTGCGGCTCGAGCCCGGCGCGGGCTGCCCCATCCCGGGTCCCATCCCGGGTCCCATCCCGGGTCCCATCCCGCCGGCCTGCCCCATCCCGGGCATCATGCCCCCCCCGGGCGATTGCATCCCGGGATGCATCATTCCCATGCCGGGCGGCTGCATCCCGGGCTGCATCATTCCCATGCCAGGCGCCTGCATCCCGGGCATTCCAGGCTGCATCCCGGGATGCATCCCCATCCCGGGCTGCATCCCCATCCCGGGCTGCATCCCCATCCCGGGCTGCTGCATCCCCATCGGGGGCGCCTGCATCCCCATCCCGGGCTGCTGCTGCATCCCCATCCCCATCGCGGGCGCCTGCATCCCCATCGGGGGCGCCTGCATCCCCATCGGGGGCGACTGCATCCCCATCTGGGGCGCCTGGGGCGCCTGCATCCCCATCATCTGGGGCGGCTGCCCCATCCCGGGCATCATCCCCATCCCAGGGTCCATCGGCTGCATGCCCATCATTCCGTGAGGCTGCCCCATCCCGTGAGGCCCCATCCCGTGAGGCTGCCCCATCCCGTGAGGCTGCCCCATCCCGTGAGGCTGCCCCATCCCGCTGGCTGGCGGCATCCCCTGCATCCCTGGCTGCATGCCCCCCCCCGATGGCTGCATCGCGTGCTCCTGGGCGTGGCTCCAGGGGCCCTGGCCCGGGTGGCCGGGTGGCGTGGGCCCCCACCCACCCTGACCTCCATATGCGCCCATGTGGGGCTCTGGCTCCTGCGGCCCGCCAGTCGGCGCGGCCGCGTGCGGGTAGGGCATCGCGGCGGAGGGCTGGGTCATCGGGTGCCCGGCGGCCCGCGCCTGCGCCTGCGCCTGCGCCGCCTGCTGTTGCGCCTGCGCCGCCTGCTGTTGCGCCTGCGCCGCCTGCTG
>CAZHGG010000635.1:0-4359 GCA_964531755.1 uncultured Polyangiaceae bacterium | reverse complement strand
CGGGCGTCCACGTGCGGGGCGGGTGGGGGGTGGTGGGGGCGCGGGTGGTGCCGGGGGTGCCGGTGGGGTGGGCTGCCGGGATGGGCCGGGCCCGCGCCGCCGCGCTCAGGTGGAGCGCAGCTCCAGCGCGCCCATGGCCACGAGGCGCTCGAGCAGCGTGAGCGCCGCGGGCTCCTCCGTCGCGGCGACCACGTCCGGTCCATGGTGGCGGCGCTTGGCGCAGAGCGCGCGCGCGAGCGCCGTCGCGCCGGGCGGCACCACGAGCTCCACCCCGCCGACGTAGAGGCGCAGCGCGCCCTCCGTGTGCGGCAGGAACGCCCAGCGAGCCTCTTCGGAGCGCGCGAGCACCGCGCCTCGCGCGAGCTTCCGGAGGAGGGCCTTCAGGGCGGGCGCGCGCGGCGGGGGCTCGAGCTCGTGGCCTGGCTTGAGGCGCGTCGCGAACGACGCGAACCACCGATCGATGGCCTCGTCCGAGGTGTCGAGCGCGCGCACCATGCCGCGGACGCGCGCGAGGAGCTCCTCCGGGATGGCGCCAGGGTTCGACGCGGGGGTGAGCTTGGGGTCCACGAGCAAGGTCGCGGAGGCGGGGCTCTGCCGCGCGGCGGCGGCGGCGAACGACGACCACACCTCGCCGAGACACGGCGAGCGGAAGCCGATCGAATACGTGAGGCACGGCGTGACCGCGACGCCGTGGTGCGCGAAGTGAGGCGGCAGGTAGAGCATGTCGCCGGGGCCGAGCACCTCGTCGGCCTGCGCCTCGAAGCGCTGGAGGATGCGGAGCTCGAGCTCGGGCTCGATGTCGCGGTCCTTGGTGGGGCGCGTGTGGTACCTCCAGCGGCGTCTTCCGCGCCCCTGGATGAGGAACACGTCGTAGCTGTCGACGTGGGGGCCCACGCTCCCGCCCGGCGCGGCGAAGCTCATCATCACGTCGTCGACGCGCACGCTCGGGAGGAACGCGAAGGGCTCGAGCAGGAGGGCCACCTCGGGCACCCAGCGGTTGACCTCCTGGACGAGGAGCGTCCACCCGCGCTTCGGGAGCTTCGCGAAGTCGGCCTCGCGCTGGGGGCCCCACGTGACCTCCCAGGGCCGCGCGCCGCCCTTCTCGCGCACGATGCGCGACTCGACGCCGTCCTCGCACGAGAGGCCCGCGAGCTCGTCGGGGTCGAGCGGATCGCGAAACGCGGGGAACGCGCCGCGCACGAGCAGCGGCTTCTTCTGCCAGTAGTCGCGGAGGAAGCGCGCGGGGGAGAGGCCACCGAGGAGGGGCGAGCGAGGCGAGCGGGGCATGGGGCGCCGCTCTACCATCGCCGACCGACGGGGAGCGAGGAGCGAGAGGGCCGCTCCCTCGACAGGCGCACGAAAAAAGGGCTGAGGCGTCACCGCTCTCAACCCTCGATTTTCCGGGCTTTCCCGGTCTATTCTGTAGGCGCGATTGGGATTGAACCAACGACCCCTACCGTGTCAAGGTAGTGCTCTACCACTGAGCTACGCGCCTGGAAGAGACACGCGTCATAGCGCCGCGGCGCGCGTCGTGTCAAGCGGGTTCGCGCGGGGCGCGCGACGCATCAAAAGGTGGCCTCGGCCCCCGCCGCGCGGTAGGCCGCTCCCCCATGGACTCTCTCTACCGGGCCGAGGAAGCCGAGCGCGCGGTCGCCGCGGCCGTCCGCCACGACGACAGCGAGCTGTCGCGCGACGTCGCGCTGCGGACGTACACGGCGCGCCTCCTCGGGCAAGAGCCACGCCTGGTCCTGCACGGCGGGGGCAACACCTCGGTGAAGTCGCGCGCGGTCACGCTCTTCGGCGAGACGGTCGACGTGCTCTGCGTGAAGGGGTCGGGCTGGGACCTCGCGACCATCGAGCCCGCGGGCCACCCGGCGTGCAGGCTGGACGCCCTCCTCGGGCTCGCGAGCCTCCCAACGCTGTCGGACGAGGCCATGGTCAACGGCCTGCGCCTCGCGCTCCTCGACGCGGGCGCGCCGACGCCGAGCATCGAGACCCTGCTGCACGCGCTCTTGCCTGCGAAGTTCGTCGATCACACCCACGCCAACTCGATCCTCGCGCTCGTCGACCAGCCCGAGTCCGAGCGCATCTGCCGGGAGGTCTTCCCGCGCGGGCTCGTGTGGGTGCCGTACGTGATGCCGGGCTTCGCGCTCGCGCGCGCCTGCAAGGCCGCGTGGGACGCGACGGTGGCCAAGGGCGAGACCCCCACGGTGATGGTGCTCGATCGCCACGGCATCTTCACGTTCGGCGAGACGGCGCAGGAGGCCTACGAGAGCATGATCTCCGCCGTGACGCGCGCGGAGCGCTACGCGGCCGACCGCACCAACACGGCCAGCATCCACCTCGTGCAGGAGCCGGCCGGCGCCCTCGCGACGGCGCTGCTGCCGGTGCTCCGCGGTGTCCTCGCGGAGGCGGGGGGCCTCCCGGAGGAGTCGGGCCCCGTGCTCGCGCTCCGTGACGGCGACCGGGCGCGGGCGTTCCTCGGCCGCAAGGACCTGCACGAGCTCACGCGGCGTGGCTCAGCCACGCCGGACCACGTCATCCGCACGAAGCCGTGGCCGCTGCTGCTGCCCGCACTCCCGACCGACCCAGGCGCGCTGCGCGACGCGGTGAGCCGCGCCGTGGCGAGCTACCGGGCCGACTACGACACCTACTTCAAGGTCATGTGCGCGGCGAAGCGCGTGACGCTGACGCGCCTCGACCCCAGCCCGGTGATCGTGCTCGTCCCGGGGCTCGGCGTCATCGCGGCCGGGGCGACCCGGGCGCAAGCCGAAGCCGCGGCCGACATCTACGAGCACACGGCCGACGTGATGGAGATCGCCAGCGACGTGGGCCACTACACGCCGCTCGCGCCGGAGGAGCTCTTCGACGTCGAGTACTGGAGCCTCGAGCAGGCGAAGCTCCGCAAGCAGCCCGCGGCGAGCGGCGCCCTCGCAGGGAAGACCGCGCTGGTCACCGGCGCCGCCTCCGGGATCGGGCGCGAGACCGCGCGCGCGATGCTCTCCGAGGGCGCGCACGTGATGCTGGCCGACCGCGCGGCGGCGGTCGAAGACGTGCGCGCCGATCTCGCTCGTATGTATTCTACACGCGTATGCTCCGCGCGCTGCGACGTGACGGCCGAGCGGAGCGTCGCGGCGCTCTTCGAGCGGGTCACGCGCGAGCTCGGGGGCCTCGACGTGTGCGTGAGCAACGCGGGCACCGCGCCCGAGGGCGCGCTCGACACCGACGCCGGCCTCGCGGCGCTCCAGCGGTCGCTCGACGAGAACCTCCTCAGCCACGCGCGCGTCGCGCGCTTCGCCGCCGAGATCTTCCGGGCTCAGGGGCGCGGGGGCTGCCTCCTCTTCAACGCGAGCAAGAGCGCGTTCGCGCCCGGCCCTGGCTTCGGCCCGTACGCGGTCGCGAAGGCCGCGCTCGTCGCCCTCACGCGCCAGCTCGCGATCGACCTCGCGGGCGTGGGCGTGCGCGCCAACGCCGTGAACGCGGACCGCGTCCGCACGGCGCTCTTCGGGGCCGGCGTGCTCGAGTCGCGGGCGAAGGCACGAGGGCTCACGCCCGACGCCTACTTCCGCGCCAACCTGCTCGCGCGCGAGGTGACGCCGGGCGACGTCGCGCGGGCGTTCGTTTATCTGGCGACGGCACGATCGACGACGGGCGCCATCCTCCCGGTCGACGGGGGCAACCCGGCGGCGTTCCCCCGGTAGCGGGCCGCCTTGCGTCCGGCGGGCCGCTCGGCGACGCTGGCGCGATGAGCGAGCCCACCGTCACCACCGAGCGCCGCGGCCACGTCTTCCACATCGGGCTCGCCCGCCCGCAGAAGCGCAACGCCTTCACGACGGGGATGCTCCGCGAGCTCGCCGCCGCGTACACGGCGTTCGAGCGCGACGCCGACGCGTGGGTGGCGGTGCTCTTCGCCCACGGCGACCACTTCACGGCGGGCCTCGACCTCGCCGAGGTGGGCCCCGCGGTCGCCTCCGGCGCGCTCCTGTTCGGCGGCGAAGGGGAGATCGACCCGCTCGATCTCGTGGGCGCGCGGCGCACGAAGCCGGTCGTGTGCGCCGTGCAGGGCATCTGCTTCACCATCGGCATCGAGCTGTTGCTCGCGTGCGATCTCGCGGTCGCGGCGGAGGGCACGCGCTTCGCGCAGATGGAGGTGCGCCGGGGCATCATGCCGTTCGGCGGCGCGACGGTCCGCTTCCACGAGCGCGCGGGCTGGCCGCGGGCGATGAAATGGCTCCTCACCGGCGACGAGTTCGGGCCTGCCGAGGCGCTCGCGATGGGCCTCGTGTCCGACGTCGTGCCCGCGGGTGAAGCCGTGATCGCCGCGGTGGCCCTCGCCGAGCGCGTCGCCTCGCGCGCGCC
>CAZHGG010000634.1:0-4360 GCA_964531755.1 uncultured Polyangiaceae bacterium | reverse complement strand
AGGGCGCATACGGAGACGACCGAGACCAGCGCGGGACGAGAGGGCTTGTGGCGCACGCCCCGAGCGTACCATCGGGGCTGGCGCTTGGCTCGTGGGCTCGTGGGCTCAGCGCCCCTGGCACCGCGCGAGGACGCGGCCCGCGACCTCGACTGTGACGCGGTCTCGCCGCCCGAGCCGAAGCGCCCGTGTCGCGGCCTCGCGCGCTACGTCGCAGCGGCCCTCCGCGAGCGCCCCCTCGGCGATCCGCAGACGGTCGTCGCTGCCCAGGAAGAGGTAGGGGTCGGTGAGATCACGCCAGGCGACGGCGCCCGCCGTGGCGAGCAGCAGCGCGACGCAGGCGCCGAGGACGAGCGCCTGGCCGCGCGGGGAGTAGCTGTAGCCGCGGCGCCACGACGCCGCGATGACCGCCCCGGCGACGGCGCCGCCGATGTGCGCGGCGTTGTCGAAGCGCGCGATGAACCCGAGGGCGACGATGATGGCGAGCCAGCGCGCCATCGAGGTCGTCAGCCGGCCGCGCAGGCCCTGGGTGCGGTAGCCGAGCACGGCAGCCGCCCCGATCACGCCGCAGATGGCCCCGGACGCGCCGGCGCTGAGGCGCTCGGTCGCCGTCCAGCCCACGAGCGCGCTCGCGGCGCTCCCGACGACGCCCGTCATGAGGAACAGCGGGAAATACCGCGCCGGGCCGACGCTGCGCTCGACGAACGGGCCGACGGAGCGGAGCGACATCAGGTTGAAGCCGATGTGGAGGATGTCGAAGTGGAGGAAGCACGAGGCGAGCAGGGCCTCCACGCGGCCGTCTCCGACCGTGAGCGACGCCAAGTTCGCGCCGAACACGAGCATCGTCTCCTGCGGCATCTGCGCCACGGCGCCGATCGAGCGCGCGTGCGCGGCGCACGCGACGAAGACGAGCACGTTGAGCGCGACGATCGCGCGCGTGACGGGCGCATCGCGCAGCTCGCGCGAGCCGAGGACGAGCTCACGGGCCCGCGAGCCGAGCGTGGGCTCGGCCTCCGGAGGTTGGTCGCTCACGTGCGGCACCGCGCGAAGGGTACGTTCTTCGGAGGCGGAAGGCACGCGGCGCGCGCCTCCCGGCGGTCGGCCGCCGCGCCGGCCCGCCCGCCCCAGAAATTGGGCCGCGCCTCAGGGCCTCTGATACCGACGTGAGACCCGTCGAATGGAACCGCTCGTCCGCGCACTCCTCACGCTTCGCCGCGCTGCTCGAAGGGGGGTCGCCCCGATGACCGTGGGTGGGATTTCCGCCTACCTGGTCATCGCGGGCCCCGTGCGGAGCGCCGTCGGGGACGGCGTCGCGCTCGTCCTCTTCGCCCTCGTCCTCGGTCGCGCGGCTCGGGCCCGGGCGCGGGTCACGGGAGAGGCGCCGTTCGCGGCGGACTTCGAGCTCGGCGCGCTCCTCGCGGCGCTCGTCGTGCAGCTGCTCGTGCGCGTGGACGGAACGCTCGACGGCCGCCTGGCGCCGGCGCTCTACATCCTCTTCGCGCTCGTCGCGGCCCTCGCGCGCCCCGGGGCGGCCGTGTCGACGCTGGTGTTTGCGCTCGGCTACGAGGCGTTCGCGCGGCGCTTCCAGCTCGGCGAGGGGCTCGCGCCGCTCGCCCAGCGCGCCGGCTTCGGGCTGGCGTTCACCGCCCTCAACGTGGGCTTCCTCCGCGCAGAGGTGGCGAGGGTGCGCTCGTCGTCGCGGGCGCGGCTCGACGAGGAGCTCGTGAAGCTGAAGGAGGACGCCCGCAGCTACCGCCTGCTGGGCGCCGGAGAAGAACGCGGCCGCCGCGACGGCGACGCGGGTGACATGCTGACGGAGGACCGCCTCGCGCGCTCGAGCGTCGAGGAGATCCACCAGTCGGTCCACTACGCGCTCGAGCTGCTCCGCCGCACCCTCGAGCTGCACACGGCGGTGCTGCTCTGGAAGAACGACGCGGGCACCCACCTCCGCATCAGCGAGCTGTCGACCTCGTCGGACGAGGTCAATGACGCGCCGATGTCGGTGGGTGACGGCGTCCTCGGCGCGGTGACGGCCAAGCGCGAGCGCGTGGCGCTCGAGAACCTCAAGCCGAGCTTCAAGGTCCCGTACTACACGGGGGCGTGCCCGGTGCGCGCGCTCTGCGCGCTGCCCGTCGTGGACGACGTGGCTCGGGACGACGCGCGCGCAGGGAAGGGGCGGGGCGCCGCGAAGGGTGTGCCGCCGGAGTCGGCCCTGCGGGGGGTGCTCGTCATCGATCGCAAGGAGAACCGCCCGTTCTCTCCGCACGAGCAGGAGCTCGCCGCCCAGGCCGCGCGCTACTGTCTGCGCGCCATCCAGAACGAGCGGGTCTTCCTGCAGCTCGAGCGCGCGAAGGTGGAGCAGGGGAAGCTCTACCGGGCCGCCCAGGCGCTCGGCGCGGCGCTCAGCGAGAAGGAGGTCGTGGAGGCGGGCGTGAAGGCGGCGCGCGAGATCGCCAGCTTCGACCTCGCGGCGGTGACGATGTGGGACGAGGCCACCAAGACCCACGAGATTGTCGCGGCGGAGAGCGAGGGGGGCGCCGTGGAGGCGTACGTGGGCTCACGCTTCGCCCACAACACGGGCCTCGTCTCGATGGTGGTGCAGAACCGCTTCCCGCTCCCTTACAAGGGCGAGTACGACCCGCAGCACCAGGTGGTGCTCGGCAAGCGCTTCGCGTGGCCCAAGCTGCCGAGCCTGCTCGTCTTGCCGCTGGTGCTGCACGGCCGCCCCCTCGGCACGCTCATCCTCGGGGCCAAGCGTCGCAACGCGTTCGGCGACTCGGTGCGGCCCACGCTGGAGGTGCTCGCCAGCCACCTCGCGGTGTCCCTCTCGAACGCGCGGATGGTGGCGAAGCTCGAGACCATGGCGACGACCGACGGCATGACCGGCCTGCTCAACAAGCGCGCGATGCTCGAGGCGGCGCACGAGAAGGTGGTGTCGGCGACGCGCTTCGGACGAAAGCTCTCGGTCCTGGTGACCGACATCGACTTCTTCAAGAAGGTGAACGACACCTACGGCCACGACGTCGGCGACGTGGTGATCAAGGGCCTCGGCGAGATCCTGAAGCGCCAGAAGCGCACGACCGACATCGTGGCGCGCTTCGGCGGTGAGGAGTTCGTCGTGCTCTGCGAGCAGACCGACGAGGCCGGCGCGATGCTCCTGGCGGAGCGCATCCGCGAGGAGGTCGAGAAGACCACCTTCGCGACCGAGAACGGCCCGCTCAGCGTCACGTGTTCGATCGGCATGGCGACGTTCCCGGAGGCCGGCAAGTCGTGGGAGGCCCTGTTCAAGGCCGCAGACGAGGCCCTCTACGTCTCGAAGCGCTCCGGGCGCAACCAGTCGACCGCCGCCCCTGCGCTGCCGCGCGCGAGCGAGACGCGCCTCACGAAGGAGCCGCGCCGGGCCGGGTGACGTCGGTCACCTCTTGGGCGGGAAGAGCGCGCAGCGGCCCTCGAGGCACCCGCAGGTGTTGGCGTCCACAGAGTTGCAGCGCAAAATCATCGTGCACGACGTGCGCAGCGTCGACGCCTTCGCCTTGGCCTTGGCGACGCACGCCTCCGCGTGGCACGGCGTCGCCGGCGCGCAGTCCGCGTCTTGCGTGCACGCGTCCTCGGAGATCACCGGCGCACACAGGGCGCACCCGCAGAGCGGGAGCGTGGGGCGGGAGAGCTTGGGGGGCATCGCGTCTTCGCTGGGCGTCGACGACGCGCCCGCGTCCTCGGCGGCGGGCGCGGTCGACGCGGCGGCACCTCCGGCGCTGGGCGGTGGCGCTGCGCCGGCCGGGGGCTGGGCGGTGGCGCACGCGGCGACCGAGGCGACCGAGGCGAGGAGCAGGGCGCCGAGCGCGGCGCGAGACGAGCGAGGCGAGTGGCGAGACCGGCGCATGGGCTCTCATACCGCGCCCCGCCGGCCACGTCTTTACACGTCGCGTGTGGGCGCCCAGAATGGGGGCATGGGCGACGACGACAAGAAGGACGTCTTCTCGGAGGTGAGCGACAGTCTCGGCGCGCTGTTCAAGCGCGCGAAGGCGGCCGTCGAGCACGTGCCGACCGAGAAGCTCGAGAAGGCGGTGCTGTCGTCCGCGCACAAGGTCGAGGAGGCCGCCAAGCACGCGTCGGAGAAGGTGCCCATGGCCGCGCTCGAGAGCGTCGTCCGCTCGGGCGCGCGGGTCGTCGAGACGGCGGCCAAGACGGCCGCGGCGAAGATGCCAGCCGACAAGATCGAGGCCGCTGTCGTCACCGGCGTGCGCGAGGTCGGCCGCGCCATCGAGAGCGTCGCGAGCACCCTCCAGCGCGAGGTGCTCGGGCCTGACAAGCCCGACGAGCCCGCGCCGACCGCCGAAGCGAGCCCGCCCGCCGCGCCGAC
>CAZHGG010000633.1:0-4361 GCA_964531755.1 uncultured Polyangiaceae bacterium | reverse complement strand
CGCGCGCGGCGGCGCGACAGGCGCGACAGGCGCGACAGGCGCGACAGGCGCGACAGGCGCCAGCAGCGCAGAGACCAGGTCCCCGACGGAGGCGAAGCGCCGATCGAGATCGCGCTCCATGCCGCGGGCGATGGCGAGCGCGACGTGCGGTGGCACGTCCGGGCGGAGCGCGCGCACGTCGGGGGCCGGGGTCTCGATGACGCTGACGAAGACGTCCACGAGGCTGCTGCCCGGGAACGGCCGGGACCGCGTGAGGAGCGCGTAGAGCGTCGCCGCGAGGGACCAGACGTCGGTCCGCGCGTCGACGGTGTCGGCGCCGACGATCTGCTCGGGGGACATGAACGCGGGCGAGCCAACCACGTCACCTCGCGCGGTGAGCGCGGGGCCGAAGGACGCGTCGCGCGGGTGGAGGTGCTTCGCGAGGCCGAAATCGAGCACCTTCACCCGTCCCGCGCCGCTCGGCAGCGTCACGCGGAAGAGGTTCGTCGGCTTGATGTCTCGGTGCACGATCCCCTTGGCGTGCGCGAGCTCGAGCACCGCCGCGGCCTGGCGCACGTACTCGATCGCCTCCTCGAGCGGCAGGCCCCCGCGCTGGAGGGTGTACTGCCAGAGATCGACGCCCTCGAGCAGATCCATCACGACGTAGGGCTCGCCCGTCGGCAGCTCGCCCGCGTCGTGCACCGTGACCGTGTGCGGCGACTTGAGGCCCGCGGCGGCGCGCGCCTCGCGGAGCGAGCGCCGCACGGTCACCTCGGTGTCGTCCCCGCCGAGAGACACGACCTTGATCGCGACCGAGATCCCTAGCTCCACGTGGCGCGCGGCGTACACCTTGCCCATCGCGCCGGCACCGACGACGCGATCGATCGCGTACCTCCCGGCCACGAGCGTCCCCGGGGCGAGCTCGCCCGCCTCGCGGCGACCGAGCGCGTGCGTAGGCGCGAGATCGTCGACCGCGCTCGGGCTCGCGCGACTCGAGGAGGACTTGGACCGCATCGCTCCCAAGGCTAGCAGGCCGGCTCCGAGGCTCGCCGCCGCGCGCCGCGCGTCCACCCGCCCCGGGCGGTGCGTCGGCGCCCCGCGGATCGCCGGCGAGCCCCCCCGCGCCCTCGTAACAGATTGAAATTACTAATATTCATCAACGGCACGCCGGCTGCAATGGTCCTCCGCGAGGTCAACAAGATGAACATCGTCAAGCAAGTGGGTCGGTTCTTCGGTGGTCTGAGCGTGGTGGTGGCGGCGTGCGCCCTGGCGGGCTGCGCGGCGGAGACCGACCGCGACGACGCGAGCGACAGCGAGGAGGCCGTGGCGAGCAAGAACCCGACGTACGTGTACGTGCGCATCGGGACGCTCGCCCATCGTCGGGTGAGCCTCGCGAACGGCGCGGTGAGCGTCTCCGTGCCGACCCAAGCGGGCACACAGAACCCGGTGCTCTACTCGGGCCAGAAGCTGGCGGACTTCGGGCGGCTGACCCAGCCGACCACCGCCGCGGACCTGACCGACAACCTCGCCCTCTGGAAGCTGAGCGGACGCCTCGGCACGGCGGAGCGCTGGAAGAACCTCGCGTCCGCGACGGCCGACGTGAAGGCGATCGTGAGCGCGCTGGACGCGGCCTCGGGCAAGGGCTGCGCCGGCGGCGACTGGCACGTCGCGACGTTCAAGGACGACGCGGCGGACTTCATCTGCGGCACGCTCTCCGACGGCACGAAGACCACGAGCCTCCAGGCGCCGAGCGGCTCGACCGGCGGGACGTCCGTCTGCAACCTGAAGGCGACGACCTCGGCCAAGCGCACTGGGGACACCGTGACCCTCACGTTCTTCCGCAACGGCGTCGACGAGACGATCGACGGCCAGTGGTACTCCGCCGACGGCACCCCCTGGGAGGGCGCGCCCGCGTCGGACCTCTACCGCTGCCCCGACTCGAAATGCTCCATCGCCCCGACCAAGCTCACCGCCACGAAGACGTCGGTCACGCTGACGGCGACCCGGCTGCAGGGCCGGCCCGTGAAGCTCATCACGACGGGCGGGGCCTGCGTGTACGGCCCGTACTGATGAGCTCGCTCGTCGGGGCCCCGCCCAGGCGGCCGGGGAGGTGGACGAGGGTAGCGCGAGCGCACCCCCGCAGGGGCCCTTCGTCGCGTAGCCTCGATCACCATGCCCACGAATGACGGGGACGACGCGCGTGGGTTCGATCGCTTGCCGCTGCTCGGCGGGCGGTACCGCGTCACCGCGCTGCTCGGGACGGGCGGGCTCGGCTCCGTCTACCGCGCTGTCGACGAGCTCTTGGAGGAGGAGGTCGCCGTGAAGGTGCTGCGCGGCGGCGTCCTCGAGCGACCCGAGGCGCAGCGGCGCCTCCTTCACCAGGTGAGGCGCGCGCGACGCGTGAGCCACAGGAGCGTGGTGAGGCTCTTCGACGTGGGCGAGCACTATGGGCTCCAGCTCGTGGCGATGGAGTACGTCGACGGGGTCCCGCTCTCGCAGGTTCGCCAGCGCCTCGAGCCGCGGCGCGCGGCGGCGCTCGGCGTCGAGATCGCGCGCGGGCTCGCGGCCTCGCACGAGGCCTCGGTCGCGCATGGAGACCTGAAGCCGGCGAACGTGCTCTGCGCGCGCGACCGCGTGGTGCTCACCGACCTCGGGCTCGCGCGGGCGCTCGGCCCGGAACGCGACGCCGACGCGCGCGCGCCGGACGTCGTCGACTACGTCTCCCCGGAGGAGCTCGAGGGCGCGCCCGTCGACGCGCGGGCGGACGTATACGCGCTCGGCTGCATCCTCTACGAGCTCGTCACCGGGGAGCTGGCCTGGGCGCGCCGCGCGGAGCCCCTGGCGCGCGTCCTCTCTCGACCGCCAGATCCGCGCCACGTGGCGGGGGCGGTGCCCGACGCGCTCGCGGAGGTTGTGCTGACGTGCCTGGCCACACGCCCCGAAGATCGCTACGCCAACGGGCAAGCCGCGGCCGAGGCGCTCCTCGTGGCGTGCGGCGGGCCGCCCTCCGCTGCGCGGCCCCTCTCTTACGGCGCGCAAGCGCAGGCCGCGGCAAGATCGGTCGCCGTGCTGCCGCTCGACAACCTCGGCGTCATGGCCGACGACTACCTGGCGTTCGGGCTCGCCGAGCAGCTCACGGACGACCTGAGCCGCCACGCCGCGCTGCGCGTCCGCCCGTTCGCGGTCTCCTGTCGCGAGGCGCGGCGTGAACCGGGCACGGTCGCCGCCGGGCGCGCGCTCGGTGTCGACGCCGTCGTGGACGGGACGCTGGCGCGGACGGGCGACGAGGTGACCCTCACCGTCCGGATGACCAGCGTGGGCGACGGCTTCCAGCTGCTGGCGTGGCGGAGCACGCTCGAGGCCGAGGGGGCCGCGACGTTGGCCTCCGACGCGGCCACCGTGCTCGCGCGGGCGCTGATGGTGGAGGAGCCGCGCCGCTACGCGCCCATCGCCGACGCGGTGGCGAGCGATCTCTACCTACGCGGGCGCTACACCTTCGCGTCGAGCTTCTACGGTGTCGAGGAGGCGCTCCCCCTCCTCCGCGCGGCGTACGCGCGCGCGCCGCACGACGCGCGCATCGCGTCCACCTACGCGCTCGCGCTCCTTCGCCACGTTCGCCTGAGCTCGCCCGATGCGAGCGCACGCGCGCAGGCGCGCGCCATCGTCGAGGAGACCGCAGAGCGCCACCCCGAGGCGCCCGACGCGCAGACCGCGCTCGGCGCCCTGCTCTTCGAAGACGGCGAGTACCGAAGCGCCGCGCTCGCGCTCGCGCGGGCGCTCGCGCTCGCCCCGAGGCACGCGAGCGCCCTGGACTGGGCGGGCCGCATGCTCCTCGACTTCGGGCGACCCGAGTGGGCGTGCAACCTGCTCCTCGCCGCGCGAGACCAAGATCCGAGCCTCGTCGCGGTCGACGTGATGATCGCGCGCGCCCGCTTCCTGCTCGGCGATCGGGAGGGCGCCCTGGCCGCGCTGCGGCGCCGCACGACGCCCGAGGACACGTCGCCGCTCCACTGGACGGTCTACTCGCGCCTGGTCCTCTGGACCGGCGATCGCGACCTCGCCGCCGTCGAATACGACCGCTACCTCGGCACCGCGGAGGCCCCGGAGGGTCGACCGCGGCTCTCGTGGGGCGGGACCGGCGCAAAATCGGACGTCGAGCTCCGACTCTGGGTCGGGACGACGGGCTACCTCACGGACGAAGAGACCCGCGCCGTGCTGGACGCGCTGCCCGAGAGCGGCGTCCCACGCCGCGACGCGCTCTTGTGCCAGCTCGCGATCGAGGTGCTCGCCGCGGGGGGCCGCGTCGACGACGCCACGAGGCTGCTCGCTCGGCTCGAGCGCGCCGCCTTCGTCGACGTGACGTGGCTCGACGGCTGCCCGGT
>CAZHGG010000632.1:0-4366 GCA_964531755.1 uncultured Polyangiaceae bacterium | reverse complement strand
CTCGCGCTGGTCGGGGTGGCCGGCGCGGCCATGATGATCCGGGTCTCGGGCGTGCACCCAGCGACGACCGAGGCGACCGCGAGGGCGGCGGCCACCGACGCGCCGGTCCGCGCGCCGCGTTTCGAAGAGATTGCTGGTTTCGCGCCCGCTCGTGTCCCGTTCACCATCGCCGTGGTCTCCTCTCGAGGGCCCGGGTCCGCGGCGGCATGCCAGCGAACGCGACGGGTTCGAGCTCCTACGCGCGCCGCCGCGAAAAGTTCTGTAGAGTTGCGGGTGGTGAGCGAACTGACCCACAAACGCGCGAAAACGCAGGGATCCGCCCCCTCTCCTTTTGGCGCCGAGTACTACGAGCGCCACTATGGGAAGCCGGCGACGCGAGTGCACGGGCCGACCGAGATCGGCCACCTCGCGACGATGATCATGAGCTACGTGGCCTGGCTGGGCGGGGAGGTGGAGTCCGTCCTCGACGTGGGCGCCGGCACGGGGCTCATGCGGGATCACTTCCGGGCGCGCTACCCCGACGTGCGCTACCGGAGCCTCGAGGTGAGCCCCTACGCCGCGGCAAAGTACGGCCACGAGCTCGCCGACATCGCCACGTTTCGGGCGCGCGAGACCTTCGACCTCGTGATCTGCCAAGGGGTGCTCCAGTACCTGGATGACGCCGCGGCGGCGGCGGCGCTCGAGCGCCTCGGCGTGCTGTCGAGGGGGTTTCTGTACCTCGAGGCGATCACCGCGCGCGATCTGCGCACGGTGTGCGACCTCGAGCGCACCGACGCGCAGGTGTTCGCGCGGCCCGGCAGCTTCTACCGGGCTCGCCTGAAGAGCGCGTTCCGCTTCGTGGGGTGCGGGCTCTACTACTCACGGGCCGGCGAGCTGCTCTTCTACGAGCTCGAGCGCGGGCCGGGCGCGTGACCCCCGCGCCCTCCTCTCTGGCTCGGCGCGTCGAGCTCGCGCGCCGCTTCCGCCGCGCCATCGGCGACGAGCCACGGCCGTGTGCGTTCGTCGACCTCGACGCGTTCGAGCACAACGCGCGGCTCTTCCTCGGGATCGCCGAGCGCGCCGGCAAGCCGCTCCGCGTGGCGACCAAGTCGGTGCGCTCGCCCGAGCTCCTCCGACGCATCGCGGGCGCCGCGCGCGCTGGGCGCGTGACCTTCATGACGTACGCCGCGGCGGAGACCGCGTTCCTCTACGCGCAGGGCCTGCGCGGCTTCCTGCTCGCGTACCCCGTCATCGAGCGAACCGACGCGCGCGCGCTCGCCGACCTCGCCGCGCAGGGCGCCGAGCTGGCGGTCGTCGCGGACGACCCCGCGCAGCTCGAGGTGCTCGACGCCGCGGCGACCGAGCGCGCCACCACGCTCTCCGTCATCGTCGAGCTCGACGTGGCATATCGGCCCCTCGGCGCGGCGCTGCACCTCGGCGTGCGGCGCAGCCCTCTCCGCGGTGAGCGCGACGCGCTGTCGTTCGTGGAGCGCATCGGCACCTACCCGGGCCTCCGCTTCGGCGGCCTGATGGGGTACGAGGCTCAGATCGCCGGCCTGTCGGACGACCCGCCCGGCGGGCGGCTCGAGGGGCTCGCGCGCCGAGGCCTGAAGGCGCGGTCTCGCGCGGACGTCGAGGCCACGCGGGCCCGCGTGGTGCGGGCGCTCGCGGCGGCGGGGCACGCGCCTGGCGTCGTGAACGGGGGCGGCACGGGCAACCTCACGTGGTGTGCGGCCGAGCCGACGCTGACCGAGCTCACCGTCGGGTCGGGCTTCCTGTGCAGTCACCTCTTCGATCGGTACCGCGAGGTGCGGCCGGAGCCCGCCGCGTTCTTCGCGCTGCGCGTGGTGCGCCGCGCGGCCCCGGGCATCTACACGTGCGCCGGCGGCGGGTACGTCGCGTCGGGCCCCGCGTCGCCCGATCGCCTGCCCGTGCCCTGGTTCCCCGAGGGGATCTCGCTGGCGCCCCTCGAGGGCGCGGGCGAGGTCCAGACCCCGCTCGTCGTGCCGTCGAACCAGCACGTGGCCATCGGCGACACCGTCTTCTTCCGCCACGCGAAGGCGGGGGAGCTCGCCGAGCACTTCGCCGAGTACCTCCTCGTGCGCGGCGAGCACGTCGAGGGCCGCGCGCGCACCTACCGAGGCCACGGCCAGGTCTTCCTCGGCTGACCGGCGAGCCACCCACGAGGAACCCCGATGAGTCAGATCGATCACTTCTCCCTCCCCACGAGCCATGGGCCCATCTTGTCGCTGCGACGCACGGTGAGCCGCGGCGCGGCGGGGGCCGCCGTTGGCAGGCCGGTGCTCATCGTCCCGGGGTACGGGATGAACTCGTTCGTGCTCGGGTACCACCCCACCGGACGCTCGCTCGAGGCGTCCCTCGCCGCGCGCGGCCTCGAGGTGTGGAGCGTCGACCTGCGTGGCCAGGGCAAGAGCACCCGCGGGCACGTGGTCGACTTCACCCTGGGCGATCTCGCGGTCGACGACCTCGGGGCTGCGCTCGCCTTCGTGGCGAAAGAGACCCGGACGGGGGCGTCCGCGGTCGACCTCATCGGCTGCAGCCTCGGCGCCACGCTCGCGTTTGCGCACCTCGTGCTCGTGGCGGGGGCCGGCGAGCGCGTGGGGAGCGTCGTGAGCCTCGGGGGACTCGTGACGTGGCGCCGCGTGCACCCGCTGCTGCGCGCTGCGTTCGTCTCGCCGTGGGCCGCGGGGAACGTGCGCCTCGTGGGGACGCGGCATGCCGCAAGGCTCGCGCTGCCGGCGCTCGCGAAGGTGGCGCCGGGGCTGCTGTCGCTCTACATCAACGCGCGCTCGACCGACCTCTCGCGCGCGCACGAGCTCTCCAAGACGGTCGAGGATCCGGTGGCGTCGCTGAACCGGGAGATCGCCGAGTGGGTGGGGCGCCGCGAGCTCGTCATTCGGGGCGTGAACGTCTCGCGGGGGCTGCGCGCCGTGCGAAACCCCGTGCTCGTCGTGGTGGGGCGGCAGGACGGCGTCGTACCCGAGGAGACCGCGCGCGCAGTCTACGACGAGGTGGGCGCGGGGCGCCGCGAGCTGCTGCTCGTCGGCACCGAGGAGTGGCCGATCGCGCACGCCGATCTCTTCGTGGCGAACCACGCCGAGGCGCGGATCTTCGCGCCCATCGCCGACTTTCTCGCCACCTCGTGACGCGGCGGTTGGCGCCGCGCGCTACGCGAGCTCCGACAGGTGCGCGAGCGCCGGGGGGTACTCGGCCATCAAGCGCCCGAAGCGTCGGGCTCCGAGCCGAAGCACGAGCCCGGCGCGCGTGGAGCGGAGCGTGCCGGCGGCGGGCGCGCCGAGCACCGCGCCTGCGCCCACGACGCCGCGCAGCGGGACCGCGGTCACCCTGCCCGCGCCGTCCTCCAGGGTGAGCTCGCCCGCGAGCAAAATCCATAGCGCTTCCGCGCGTTTGCCATCCTCTTCGAGGGTCTCCCCGGCGGTCACGGAGCGCAATTCGAAGAGCCCGAGCAGCTCGCGCTGGGTGCCTGGGTCGAACACGGCGAAGAGCGGAGACGACGCGAGGAGGCGGTCGACGAGGCGGCGCCGGAGGTGCTTGAGCAAGACCAGCTCGACCTCGGGGAACGAGGGCACGAGCTCGTCGAGGGCCATCCGCGGGATCCGGAGGAGGGTCGCGGGGCCGCCCGCGGGCTGGGCGTCGTGCGGGCGGATGGCCTCGTCGAGGATGGCCTCCTCGCCCACGAGCGCGCCCGCCTCCAAGGAGTCGCCGTCGACGCGCACTTGACCGGAGACCACGACGTACACGCCGTCGGCGGGCTCGCCGCGCCGGAACAAGAGCGAGGTCATCGGACAGTCGACCAGCGAGGCGCTCGCGGCGAGGGCGCCGGCGGCCTCGGGCCCGAGCTCGTCGAAGGCCGGGCCGAGGAACTCCACGCCGATGAGGGGGGTGACCTCGGGCGGCGCCTCGGCGGAGGCCGGCGGCGTGGTCGGCTGCTCGGGGCCGGGCGGCGCGAACGTCGGCCTGGTGCCGGTCACCGGGGCGAGCGGCGCGAGCGGCGGGGGTGGCTCGGAGGGGGCGGGCGGTGTGGGGGTCGGGAGGTCCGCGCGCGCCGCGTCCGCCAGGGGCGTCCCGATCAGCGTCTGGCGCGAGCCCGCGGGGGCGTCGACCTGCGGCGGGACCCGCACGGACCCAGGGCTCGAGTCGACCTGGACGTCGGAGGAGGAGGGGAACGGCAGCGTCTGGCGCGGCTCGCCGTCGGCCGGGGGGAGTGGCGTCGGGCGCACCTCTCCGTCGGCCGGGGGGATCGGCGTCGGGCGCAGCTCGCTGGCGATAGGTGTGGGCGCCGCCTCGGCCCGCGCGCCGACGCTCTCCGGTGGCCGCGAGGGCGGCGGGGCCGTCGGCGGGGGCG
>CAZHGG010000631.1:0-4367 GCA_964531755.1 uncultured Polyangiaceae bacterium | reverse complement strand
GCAGGCCGCCCTGGTCGAACCCGACGTAGCCGGGGGGCGCCCCGATGAGCCGCGAGACCGTATGCGGCTCCATGTACTCGCTCATGTCGAAGCGGACGAAGTTGATGCCTAGGGTCTTCGCGAGCTGCTTGGCCACCTCGGTCTTGCCGACGCCGGTGGGGCCGGTGAGCAGGAAGCTACCGATGGGCTTCTCTTGCGCGCGCAGGCCGGCCCGCGACAGCCGGATGGCGCTCGTGAGCTGGTCGACCGCGTCGTCTTGGCCGAAGATCGCGCGCTTGAGGTCGTCGCCCAAGGAGCGGAGCTTCTCCTTGTCGTTGGTGTTGACCTCGCGCGGCGGGATCTGCGCCATGCGCGCGAGCACCGCCTCGACCTCGGAGACCCCGACGACAGCGCGCGGCCCGTCGACCGCGGCCGCGAGCGCCGCGGCGGCGCCGGCCTCGTCGAGCAGGTCGATGGCCTTGTCCGGCAGCTTGCGATCGTGGAGGTAGCGCGCGGAGAGCTGCGCGGCGGCCTCGATGGCCTCCTCCGTGTAGGTGATGCCGTGGAAGGTCTCGTACTGCTCGCGGAGGCCGAGCAGGATCTTCACGCAGTCCTCCACGGAGGGCTCGTTCACCTCGACCCGCTGGAAGCGCCGCGCGAGGGCGCGGTCCTTCTCGAAGTGCTGGCGGAACTCCTCGAAGGTGGTGGAGCCGATGCAGCGCAGCCGGCCCGACGCGAGCGCCGGCTTCAGCAGGTTGGAGGCGTCCATGCTGCCGCCGGAGGTGGCGCCCGCGCCGACGATGGTGTGGATCTCGTCGATGAACAGGATGGCGCCCGCTCGCTCCTGGAGGCCCTTCACGACGCCCTTCAGGCGCTCCTCGAACTCGCCGCGGTACCGCGTGCCGGCGATGAGCGCGCCCATGTCGAGGGCGTACACCGTGGCCTCGCGGAGCGCCGGGGGGACGTCGCCGAGGACGATCTTGCGCGCGAGCCCCTCGACGATCGCGGTCTTCCCGACGCCGGAGTCGCCGACGAGCAGGGGGTTGTTCTTCTTTCGCCTGGCGAGGACCTGCACGATCCGCTCGACCTCGTTGGCGCGGCCGACGAGCGGATCGATGCGCTGCTTCTTGGCCTCCTCGTTGAGGTCGGTCGTGTAGGCCGCGATCGGATCGCGCGCCGGCCGCGGGCCGTCGCGGTCCGGATCGGCGCCGCCGACGGAGGCGGGCGAGGGCTCGTCGACCTTGGACCGCCCGTGCGAGATGAAGCTCACCACGTCGAGCCGCGTGACGTCGTGCTGCTCGAGCGTGGCGACGGCGTGGCTGTCGGGCTCCGCGAAGAGCGCGACCAGCACGTTCTGGCCCTTGACCTCCTCCTTGCCGGACGACTGCACGTGGGCGTACGCGCGGCGGATGACGCGCTGGACGCCGAGCGACGCGGTGGGGGTGTCGAACTCGTCCTCCGGGAGGCTCGGCACCTCGCCGTCGAGGAAGGCCTCGAGCGCCTTCTTCAGCTTGGCCACGTCGCCGCCCGCGTGCTTGACGACGTTCGCCGTGTCGGCGTCGAAGAGCAGCGCGTAGAGCAGGTGCTCCACGGTGACGAACTCGTTGCGCCGCCGGGCGGCCTCGTTGGCGGCCAGCGAGAGGGCGATCTCCACTTCGGGGCTGATGCGCATGCTCACTCCGGCTCTGTGGTGACGAGGAGTGGCATGCCGTTTTCTCTTGCGTAGTCCATAACTTGCGCTGTCTTGGTCTCCGCGAGGTCGCGGGTCGTGACGGTGGCGACGGCCGCGCCCATCTTGTGGACCGTCAGCATCACGTGCATCGCCTCGGTGGTGGTCTTCTGGAAGAAGCGCTGGAGCACCTCCACGACGAACTCCATGGTCGTGTAGTCGTCGTTGTGGAAGATGACCTTGTAGCGCCGCGGGACGGTCGAGACGGGCTGGGTCTCGACCTCGGTGTCCTCACCGGTGTCGGGGCTCTTCGGGTCGTTCGTGCTCATGCGTGGGGCTGCTCGTGCGTCGGGGACCGCGAGGTGCGCGGCGAGGGGAGGCGAGGAGAGCGAAGGGCGAGGGCCGGTGCGCGAGAAGATGGGGCCGCGGTGCGCCTCGCGCAAGGCGCGGCGGCGACGCGTGGGCCGCGGGGCCGACCTCTGCTAGTGTACTGCCAAATGGTCGAGAACAGGCTCGTCCGTTCGCTCCTCTCGCTGGGCGACAGTCAGCTCAGGCAGGCGTACGCGGAGGACATGCTCCTCCGCTACGACCCGGCCCTGCTGGCGGACGCGCTTGACGATCTCGCGCGGCTGGCGGACGCGTTCGACCCGCGCGCGCGCGAGGCGCTCCTCTCAGTCGTCGCGGCGATGAACCAGGCGCGGTGCGAGGAGCGCGTCCAGCGGCTCCGCGAGGAGGCCGCGGGGCGTGGCCTGGGCGGCCTGGAGCGCCTGCTCCGCGCGCGGGCGGTGCCAGTGGGCGGTGTCGGCGGCGTGACCACGGTCGAGGAACAGGACGAGGCGCGCGTGCCCGACTACGGCGCCGGCCGGGTGCTCACGTTGGGAGAGCGCAAGAGCCTCGCGCGTCGCCCGGACCGCGACATGCTCGAGCGCCTGCTGCTCGATCCGCACCCCGACGTCATCCGCCGCCTGCTCGTGAACCCGCGCCTCACCGAGGAGCTGGTCGTGCGGCTCGCGGCGCGTCGCCCGGGGTCGAGCGCCGTTCTCTCCGAGCTGGCGCGCGCGCCTCGGTGGGCCGGGCGCGCGCGGGTACGCCTCGCGCTCATCCTGAACCCGTCGCTGCCGGAGGACATCGGCGTCCGGCTCGTGAGCCTGCTGCTCCGGCAAGAGCTCCAGCTCGTGCTCGATCGCACGCCCAGCGACTCGCCGCTGCACGCCCTCTGCGCCGAGCGCCTCCGTGCGGCGCCCCCGAGGGCCTCCGTGGGCGCGCTCCCGGGGGCGCGGGCACCTGCGATCGACCCGAAGCTCCTGAACTAGCAGCGCTGGGCGCGCCGCGCGAAAAAAGCGATAGTTCTCGAAAGGTTGCGCGGTCCAGGCGGGGCGTCTCAGCCGCCCTCTTCTTCGATCGCCCAGCGGGTGAGGGCGGTGAGGCCGATCGCCGCGGCGCAAGGCGGGCAGAGCGGGCGCTTCTCTTCGCGGAGGCGGCCGTCGCGCCACCAGAGGAGCGCGCCCTCGCCGCCTGGCGCGAGGTCGTCGTCGTCCCGCTCCGCGCGCAGCTCGTCGCCGCAGGCGTCGCACGTGGGCGCGCCCTCGCGGAACAGCTCGCTGCTCGAGGCCACTCGAAGCCCTGGGGGACTCGCTCGCACGCCCCCACACTAGCGCGATTCGCGCACGGGCGGGAGATTTGCCTGCTCGGCCCGCGCCTACTTGAGGAGGAGGACCGCGGAGACGAACAGGGCGCCGACCACGCCGAGCACGATCAGCGCCACGATCCACGCGGGGACGTGGGTGCCTGGGATGTCGATGCGGTCGTCCTCGAGCGGCCGCTCGCGCCACCCACCGGGCGGGATGCTCATGGGCTGGATGCCCGCGCTCGCGGCGCTGGGATCGTCGGGACGAAAGAGGTTGCCAGGGGGGGCGTCACCTAGCTGCTGCGGGTCGCCCGAGCCGTCGCTCTCGAGGGCGAACTTGCGGTAGACGAGCTCTTGGCCGTCTTCGGGGGCGCGCAGGCCGTCGCCGTCGAACTGGACGATGATGACCGTGATGTTGTCGTGGCCGCCCGCCGCGTTGGCGCGCTCGGTGAGCTGCTTGCAGAGATCGAGCGGCTCGCGCGAGGACCGGAGGATGTCGCGCAGCTCGTCGAAGCGGAGCATGCCCGAGAGGCCGTCCGAGCAGAGGAGGAGCATGTCCCCCTTGCAGAGCTCGACGTAGGTGAGGTCCACCTGCACCGTGTCGGAGGTGCCGAGCGCCTGGAGGATGATGTTGTTGTGCTCGAAGGTCTCGGCTTCTTCCTCGGTGAGCTGACCGGCCTCGATGAGCTGGTTCACCAGCGACTGATCGCGGGTGACCTGCACGAGCCGCCCCTGGCGGAGGACGTAGCCGCGCGAGTCGCCCACCTGCCCCAAGAACAGGTGGTCGTCGAGGAGGGCGGCCCCGGTGACCGTCGTGCCCATGCCGCGGCGGGATCGATCGTTGCGGGCCTCCGAGAAAATACGGTGGCCCGCCACCTCGATCGAGCGGACCAAGCGCCGGGCCAGCTCGTTTCGGTCGACGACGGACGCGCTGTCGTCGGACATCATCTCGTAGATGATGTCGACGGCCATCTGGCTGGCGACCTCGCCGGCCGCGGCGCCGCCCATGCCGTCGCAGACCGCGAAGAGCGCGCCGTTCGGGCCGAGCGGCGTCGTGCGGTTCGCCTCGAGGAGGCCGCGAGAGCGCCGGGT
>CAZHGG010000630.1:0-4368 GCA_964531755.1 uncultured Polyangiaceae bacterium | reverse complement strand
GGCGCGCGGGCGGGCGCCGGCGGGGCGGGCCCGCGCCGCGCGTGGAGCGCCCACGGGGCGTCGAGAGCCATGCGGTCTCGCGTGGACTCACGTAGAGTCGCGAGGCCCATGCGCGCGCGAACCCCCGAGAAGCCCGCCAAGAAGAACCCCCGGCCCGCGTCCAGCCGCGGCGTCGCGCGCCGCGCGCCGTCGCTCGACGTCGGCCACGCGGTCGCCGAGTACGTGCTGCGCCTGGACGGCGTGCGCTTCCGCGGCCACCACGGGGTCTCCGACTCCGAGCGCGCGCTTCCCCAAGATTTCCTCGTCTCGCTCGAGGTGTACCTGCCGCTCGAGGTGCTCCCCACGGGCGATCACATCGCGGACGTGTACAACTACGACCGGCTCGCGACGCTCGTCGTGCAGGAGGGCACCGAGCACCGGTGCCTGCTCCTCGAGACCCTCGCCCAGCGCGTCATCGCGCGGGTGCTGAAGGACACCCCCGCCACGCGCGTCTCGGTCGCCGTCACGAAGTCGCGCCCTCCCACCCGCAGCAGCGTCGACAGCGTGACCGTCGAGCTCCGCGCGCGGCGCGCCTAGCGGGCGCCGGCCGATCAGGGCGCCTTGGCCGCCGCGTCGCAGGCCGCGTCGTTGCGCGCGCCCGAGAGCCACGCGACGAGGCACTTGTCGGCGTCGTCGCCGGCGGTGATGCGCTGGTCACCCTTGTGGGCCTCCTCCCCGCGCGCCTTCCGCACGAGGGTGAGCTCGCTCAGCTTCGCGCCCTTGGAGGCGGCGACGTCGGCGATCTTCTCGGGCTCGAGGGAGATGACGCCCTGGTAGTTGTAGGTGTGCTCGTCGGCCGTGGTGGGACCGCCGCCGGGGAGCTCCCCCGGCGCGAGGCGCGACGCGCCGAACCCGACGAGGCGCAGGTTGCGGTACTGCGAGCCGTGGCAGTCGAGGGAGCCGCAGCGCCGGAGCAGCATGTTGCTCACCGGGGGGAAGCTCGCGGGGTCGAGCGACGCGGAGTCGACCCGACCCTCGGCGGGCGTGGAGCAGCCGCTCGTCAGCGAGCCGAGCGCGAGCCACGCGAGCATCGCCACTGTGCGCGCGCGCGTCATGGCCCCTCCGACATGTACACGACCGGCGCGATCGTCGTGGAGCCCTGCTTCTCGTGGCACGAGGCGCAGCTCGTCTGACGGCCGATCCGGGTCTCCATCTTCTGCGTCTTCCCGCCGCCCGCGAGCTCCACGCGCACCGGGTAGGTGGGCGACCAGCGCGAGCCCTCGATGTAGAAGTTGCCGACGCTGTTCGTCGAGACCTGCGTCGCGCTGCCCTTCGCGTCGGTGAGCCGCACGGTGACCCCCGCCGCCGCCGCCGTGCCCGCGCGGGTCTCGTACACGGTGCCAGCCATCTCGAAATCGGGGCCTGGCCCGTCGCCGCCGTGGCACACGAGGCACGGCTGACCGGGCCGATGGTTCGGGCCGCGGTGCACGCCCGGCGCCTCGTCGCCGAGCGCCGCGACGGCGTCGTCGTGCACCGGGTCGAAGCAGGCGAGGGTCGGCGCGACGAGCGCGAGGAGCGCGGCGACGAGGGCAGGGGAGCCCCACCGTGAAGGGCGTGAAGGGCGGCTCATCAGAACGTGGCCTCCAGTCCGAGGGCGCTGAACGCGCTCACGCGCTCGGTCACGTAGAGCGCGTCGGCGAACGAGGTGTAGTACGCGTCCGCGCCGAGGGTCAGCGCCCAGGCCTGCGGATCGCCGCCCGGCCCGATCGCCCATCGGAGCCCCAGGCCGCCGCCCGCGGTCCAGAGCGCCCCGAGCTCGCGGTCGCCGGTGCGCAGCGCGGGGATGTCGCTCGCGTCGCGCGCGACGTAGGCGCGCTGCCAGAACGAGACCGCGGTCTGGCCGTGGAAGCGCGCGTGTGGCCCGAGCTCCACGCGCCGGCTCACGTCGAAGTAGAGCCGCGCGTCCGTGGTGCTCGCGAGCAGGCCCCAGGTGTCGGCGTACACGCGCTCTTCGAGGCGCAGCGTGCCGAGGCCGCTGTGGTTGTTGAGGCGGGCGGCGAGCGCGTACCGCTCGCGGGCGAGCGGGAGCTGCTCGAGCGGGCGCGCGGCGATCCGGGCGCGCGCGACCTCCGCCGGGCTGGCGCCCCGCCCGACCGTGGGCGCGACGGCCGCCGTGAACAGCGGGATGTAGCGGTAGGGCTTCGAGCCGTCGCCGCGCTCGATGCCCAAGTCCCCCGCGAAGTGCACGAGGGTCGTCGGGTTCAGCACGACGGTGACGCCGCCGACGATCGTGTGCGTGTCGAGCGTGCGCGAGAACACCGAGAACGCGGTGCCCGTGCGGCCGATCACGTCGTGCCCGTAGAAGTACCCGCCGCTCAGCGTGACGTTCTTCTCGGCGAGATCGAGCGACACCCTGGCTCCGCCGCTGAGCGACAGATAGTCGTTTGAATACGAAACGTTGGCGCCGCCATCGACCCCCACGTTGCCGGGCTTGTAGCCCGCGCCCAGGCTGCCCGCCTGACGCAGCTCCGACCAGCGCGGCGAGGCCGTCGAGACGATGTCGGGCGACGCCGCCGACACCACGTCGACGAGGTAGCTGCCCGCCGCGGACCACCCCGCCGTGGGGCTCTCGACGGTGGCCGAGGCGGCCGGGGTGAGCACCGAGACCGCCACGGAGTCGACGTACCCGGAGACCTCCGTCCGCACCTTCGTGTTGGTGGCCCGCTCGGCGCGGGCGCTTGGCGCGGACGCCGTGCCCGCCGCCGCCAGGCATGCGGCGACGGCCCACGCGCGCGCCGAGGTCGAGCGGAGCGGAGCGACGGGGGGCCGGGTCGTGCGGGAGGTGCGCTCGCCGCGCGGGCTCAGTTGCAGCCGCATCCGCCGCCGCCGCCGCCGCCGCCGCCGCTCGCGCCTTCGTGGACGCTGTACAGGTGCTCTTCGCCCGCGCCCGTGAGCGGGGCCGCGGTCATCGTCGGCCGCGCGAGCGCGCCGCGCTCGTACGGTCGGACGTGCGTGCAGCCGGCCAAGGCTGGGAGCGCCGCGAGCGCCACGAGCGCGAGGAGGCGGGCCGGAGCGGAGGAGCTGTGGAGCGAGCGGAGCCGCATACAGTGAGCGTGGCGCGGGCGGGGAAAAAAGATCACTCTCGACCTCCTCTTCGTCTACTCGGGCAGCGCGATTCTTCCGGGCGCGCCCTCCGCGCCGTCCTGGGTGTGGCAGGAGTTGCAGTCGGCGACCGCGGGCAACGAGGTCTTCATCTCGCGGACCTTGTCTCCTCGCACCACCTTCACGGTGCACGGAGCCGTGAAGCGCGCGGTCGTGAAGAAGTTTCCGGCGGAGTTCAGCGAGAGCCGCGTCTCCCGGCCGGTCGCGTCAGTGATGACGACCTGCGCGCCCGTAGTGGCGCTCGCGCCGTTGCAGTCGTTGGGCTCGTGGCCCGTCGGATACACCGTGCCGGCCATCGTGTAGATCGCCGCCTCGCGCTCTCCCGACCGCTTGTGGCAGTCCACGCACGCCAGGCCCGGGTGCATGAGGCGGCTGTTCGAGCTGCACTGGACCGCGGTGTCGAAGAACGGATCCGACGCGCTGGGGAGCGTCGCGCACTCGCCTCGCGGCATGCCCGCCTTCACCCACGTGTCGACGATCGCCACGTCCGCCTCCGGCAGCAGCCCCGACTTCGGCATGGGGGCCTTCGCGTCGCGCATGCGCGCGACCGCGAGCTGGCCCACCGTCTGCTTCGGGTCGACGGTCGAGGGCGCGACGAAGCCCTCGCGCGTGACGAGGCTCGTCGTCGCGCCGCCGGTGGGCTTCGCGCCGTGGCAGCTCGCGCAGGAGTCGGACACCACCTTGGCGACGTCGCAGGGCAGGCCGCTGTTGGCGCCGATGGCCGGCGCGGTGGGCTGGGCTCCGCCGCTGGCGGGCGCGTCGGTCGACGAGAGCGTCGCGCCCGTATAGCAGGCGCCGCTCCCGAAGAGGGCGGCGAGACCAAGCGCGACGAGCGGGGCGAGCGGGGCGAGGGGGGCGAGGGGGCTACGGGCCTTCAAGCGACTCCGGGGGGCGATGGGAGTGGTACACAGCGAAGGGAGAGAGCTCTAGCGCTCTCGGGGTGGAAGGTACCGCCGGGCTCCCCGTAGCAGGCTGAGCGCGGTCGATTTCTGAAAAAGGGAACAATATCCGCTATGGACCCCATCGCCCTCGTGGTGCTCGTGACCGCCGCCGACGCGGCGTCGGGGGGCACCGGCGCGGCCTTGGGCGCGCTCACGCGGGCGCTCGAGCCTCGTCGGGTCGAGGTGCGCACCCTCGCCTCCCCGGAAGACTCTCCGCCCGCGAGCGACGCGCGCGACGCGGGCGCCTCCGTCGTCATCCTGCACTGGGAAGACGGCGGCCGGCGAG
>CAZHGG010000629.1:0-4372 GCA_964531755.1 uncultured Polyangiaceae bacterium | reverse complement strand
GGGGCGCGCCGGATCGGCGGCTAGTGGCGCCCCTCGCTCGCCGGCCCACGCGCGCCGACGTCGCCCCTCGCGTCGATGACCCGCAGGATGGAGTCGCGCGCCAGGCCCTCGGCCGCGAGGCGCCGGGCGAGCTCCTCCGCCAGCGCGCGCTCGCGCGAGCTCTGCCCCGCGTCGCCGCCCTCGCCGCGGGCCAGTCCGGCGCTCGTGGGCTCGTCTGCGTCCGCGGGGTGCCGCGCGGGATCGGGTCGCGTGCGCCCCACCTCGACCGTGAGCGTGAAGTCGCCCACCTGGAAGATGTCGTCGGGGCCGAGCGGCGCGGGCGCGCGGAGGGCGACGCCGTTCACGAACGTGCCGTTCTTGCTGACCAGGTCGCGGAGCCACGGCACGCCGTCGCGGAGTTGCAGGGTCGCGTGCCGCTTGGAGACCCGCGGACAGGCGAGCACGACGTCGTTCTCGGGGGCGCGCCCGAGGGTGATGACGCCCTCCCCGTGGAACGTCTCTCGACGAGACTCACCGCCGCGCCGGCGCAGCGAGATCGTGGTGGCCATTCCACGGGAGAGTAGCGGACGCCCGCGCCCACGGCGACCGAGAAAGGCGCCGCCGGCCGGCGAAAATGGGAGGGCCCGCGCCGTTCCGCTTGACCTCGGTCCGGGACGTGGATTCCCTTGCGGGCCATGGACCCGTACGCACCGATCGCTGGCATCTCTCTCGAGCTCTACGCGGAGCTGTCCGCCGACGTCTCCGACCACCTGAACGACGCCAACGCCCAGGTCGAAATCGTGGGCAAGAAAGGCATCACGCGCGAGAGCTGGGACGCGGCCAAGGCCGGCTGGACCGCGCGCATGCAGGACATGTCGCTCATGGGCCAGGTGGCGATGCGCTACATGCCCCTCTACCAGGCGGCGCTCGCGAAGAAGTCCGGCGGCAAGCCCCAGGTCACCTTCGAGGAGTACGTGGCGATGAGCGGCGCGGCGAAGGCGATGAGCATCGAGGGAATGCTTGCATTCTACAAGCTCTCGATGAGCGACTGGACGATGATCGCCGGCGACTGGAACTCGAAGATCCCCCTCGACATGGGGCGCTACGGGATGTTCGGCATGCTCGTCGAGCAGGAGGGCGCGCGCATCGCGCAGGGCGGTCCGCCGAAGCCCGTGCAGATCGCCCGGGGCGGCGCCGGCGCGGGCGCGGGGCAGGCGCAGGCCGCGCAGCCCCAGGGATACCCCCAGCCGGGACAGCCGCAGGGATACCCCCAGCCGGGGCAGCCCCAAGGATACCCCCAGCCGGGGCAGGCACCGGGCTACCCGCCGGGCTACCCGCAGCAGGTCCCCGCTTTCCAGGTGCAGGCCGCGAGCCTCGGCGCCGCGGTGGGCGGCGCGCTCGGCTCGTTCGGCTCGGCGCTCGACTCGTTCGCGACCAGCGCCGTCGGCGGCTTCGCCGTGGGGACGCCCGTGCTCGTGCTTTGGTCCGACGGCCAGCGCTACCCGGCCACCATCACGCAGCTCGGCGGCGGCCAGTACCACTGCGCGTTCCCCGACGGGCGGCAGGTCTGGGTCCCGAGCCACGCCGTCTCGCTGCGGCGCTGAGGAGCCGAAGCGGCGGTCATGATCGAAGATCACGACCGCTCTTTCTTTAGCGGCTCTTCGCGAACACCATCAGCCCCACGCGTCCCCCGCCCTTCGTCGCCGTCACGTCGACGCGGTACGGGATCGCGATGGGTGAGATGGGGCAGATGGGCGCGGGCACGCGCCCGATGGCGGCGGGCTGGCCCCGCCCCTTTCCGGCTTCCATCGTGAAGAAGGGCGGCAGCAGCAGCTTCACCTCGAGCTCCGAGACGACCCCGGGCACCCCCGCCGCGAGGAACGTGTAACAAGTGTTGGGCTGGAGCGTGAAGACCATGCCCGCCTTCTGGCCCTCGGCGAGATCGACGCGCAGCACCTGCGACTCGGGCATCGCGCCCTTCTGCGCGTACTTGAGTGCCTGCTGCCGCAGCGCGACCTCGATCCCCTGATCGATGATGTCCGGGGTGGTGTGCGGCACGGGCTCGCCGGGCGGCGCATTGACCGAGGGGACCGCGCTCGCGGTGGGCACGGAGGGCGTCGCGCTCGGCGCCGGCGCGTCGGGCAGGAGGGCCGCGTCGGGAGCCGCGACGGCGCCGTCGGGGCAGCCTGCGCCCATGCAGAGCGGCGGACCACCGAACTGCTCCTGGCGCGCGCACGCGTCGAGGGCGGACACGGCGGGGACGGCGGCTGCGAGGGCGAGCGCGGCTGCGAGGCGGCGGCGAGGACGGTTCATTCGTGGGCTCCCAGGGGACAAGAGGCGCAGGCGGCGTACGCGCCACTAGCACAGTTGCCCCCAGCGTGCCGCAGAGACGCGGCCGGAGGTCGCCTCGCGGGCGCCTGCGGGGTGGGCCGGCGCGCGGCAGAGCCGCCCGCGCGACAGGACCTTTCCCACGGGCGGGAGAACCTTGTAGGGTCTCGGGCGTTCGAGGCAGGCGGCGACACGCTCCAGGGCGGCCGTCGCAGCCCGTGAACCGTCCCCCGGAGGCTCGATGCAACGCTCTTCCCGTCTTCGCTCCATCCTGATTTTCTCGGTGTTCGCGTCCGTTCCTCTGCTGGTCGGCTCGGGGTGCAAGAAGGACCCCCCGCCGGTCGTCGACGCGGCGCCGCCCCCGCCTCCGCCCGATCCGGTCGACGCCGCGCCGGTCGACATCGCGCCGATGGAGGAGGACGCGGGCGTCGACGCCGCTGACGCTGCCGAGGCCGGCAAGAAGGGCCCGTACGTCAACCCGAACGTCGCGCGCCTCCGGCAGTGCTGCGCGCAGCTCCGCGCCGAGGGCAAGCGGCTCGGCCTCTCCCCCGAGGCCGGCTTCTTCACCGGCGCGGCCGCCCAGTGCGACGCGATGGCGGCACAGGCGGGCCCCTCCGGCACCGCGCCGGAGCTCGGGGTGCTGCGCACCGCCCTCCAGGGACGCGTGCTGCCGGCCACCTGCGCCCGCTTCTAGCCCAATCATTCAAGATCATTACGGTTTACCCCAGCCCCCGGCGACATGCGCGCGCGGGGGCCGGGGCGCGCGCGGGCGAAGACATCTCGCGCAGGCACAGGTACGCTGGCGGGATGGCGGACAAGCTCTCTCCCGGCGACAAGGTGTGCGTGCTGACCTCCGGCGGGGACGCGCCCGGGATGAACTCGGCGCTGCGCGGCCTCGCGCGCGTGGGCGCCGAGCTCGGGCTCGAGATGGTGGGCGCCGAGGACGGCTACGAGGGGCTGCTCGCGGAGCGCTTCGTGCCGCTCGACATCCGCGCGCTCGACGAGGCCTCGCGCCGGGGCGGCACCGCGCTCGGCACGGCCCGCAGCGCGCGCTTCCGCACGCCGGAGGGTCAAGCGACGGCGAGGCGCGTGCTCCTCGACGCGGGCATCGCGGCGCTCGTGGTCATCGGCGGGAACGGTTCGCTCACGGGGGCCGCGGTGCTCGAGGGCTGCGACGCGGCGCGCGGCCCGCTCCGCGTCGCGGGGCTGCCGGCGTCCATCGACAACGACCTCGGCGGCACGTCGATGGCCATCGGCGTCGACACCGCGATGAACACGATCGTCGAGGCGTGCGATCGCATCTGCGACACCGCGCGCGCCCACCGGCGCGTCTTCCTCGTGGAGGTGATGGGGCGCGACTGCGGGTACCTCGCGATGACCGCCGGGGTCTCCGCCGGCGCCGACACCGTGCTCGTGCCCGAGGCCGACCGCACCGAGGAAGAGCTCGTCGCGCAGGTGTGCCACACGATCGAGCGCGCGCACGCCGACGGCGATCGGCGACGCCGCGTGCTCATCCTCAAGTCCGAGGGCGTGAAGATGCCCACCGCGACCCTGAAGGAGCGCGTCGACGCGCGGCTCGCGAGCGCGCACCACGAGATCGACTCGCGCGTCACGGTGCTCGGGCACGTGGTGCGCGGCGGCACGCCATCGGCGTTCGATCGCCTCCTCGCCGTGCGGCTCGCGAACGCCGCCTTGCGTGGGCTCTTCGACGGGCGCTCCGGCTTCATGGCGGGCTGGGTCGGGCCCGGCGTGACCACCCCGCCGTGCCCGTACGATCCCTACGTGGTGCTCGTGCCCCTGGCCGAGATGCTCACCGAGACCGAGAAGCTCCACCGCGGCGAGTCACCGCTCGCGATGTGGCGCAAGCGCGTGTACCGCGAGGTCGAGTCGGTCCTCGAGCGCTGAGTCACCACGCCGTCAAGCGCGGCGCACGTGGTCGTAGCCCACGGGCTCGACGTCGCGCTCGCGCCCCTGGACGACCAGCCCCACGCCCGCGCCCGCCTCCACCCGACCGAGGCGCACGAGGCCCCGCAGCGCGGCGCCCCCCGCGAGGAGCGGGCCCGGC
>CAZHGG010000628.1:0-4373 GCA_964531755.1 uncultured Polyangiaceae bacterium | reverse complement strand
CACCGAGCGCGTGGTGTTCCCCGACGTCGGGATCACGAAGGGCGACGTGATCGCCCACAGGCCCGTGCTGATCCACCCGGGCGCGCTCGCGCGCGCGCTCGGGCCGCTCGCGCAGCTCTTCGGATCGGCGGACGGCGTGCTCGTGAACCACGAGTCGTCCACCGGAGCGACGCCCGCCGGGCGCAGCCGCGAGGCCGAGCTCGCCTACGCCGCGCCCCCGTTCTGGGCCAGCGAGCTCGCGGGCGCGCACGTGAGCGCGATCGGCCTCGCGAACAACCACGCCTGCGATCTCGGGCGCGACGGCCTCCTTGCGACGGTCGCCTCCGCGAGGGCGTCGAGGCTCGCCGTCGTGGGCGGGGGCGACGAGCCCTGGCGCGCCCAGGTCATCGCCTCCCGCGATGGCCGCGACGTCTGCGCGGTGGCGTGGAGCACCCTCACCAACGGCCCCCTCCGCGCGTGCGAGGGCGCGCTCGCCTTCGCGCCGCTCGGGCGCGCCGCAGAGAAGAAGGTGGGCGACGCGATCGCCGAGGCGAGGACGCGCTGCGCCGCCGTCGTCGCCGTCGTGCACCTCGGGCAGGAGTACCTGGCGCAGCCGCCCAGCGTGTACGCGCTCGGCGCGCGCCTCGCGGAGGCCGGGGCGGACGCCGTGGTCGTGCACCACCCGCACATCGTGTCGCCGCTCAAGACCGCGACCACGGCAGACGGCCGCCACGTGCCCATCTTCGCGTCGGTCGGCAACCTCGTGACGAACCAGGGGTACGCCTGGCGGCCGCCGAACCCCGTGGTGCTCCCGGACCGCCTGCAGGTGTCGGCGAACGCGTGGACCCGCGTCGGCATGATCGCGGAGCTCTCCATCACGGCGCCGACCGGCGCGGGCACCGCCGCGCGGCCGCGCGTCCGCTACGGCTACCACCTCGTGTGGGACGACAAGCCGAGGCTCGAGAAGCGAGGACAAGACGAGATCGTCGCGCGCCTCCTCTCCCCCGACGCCGACGCGGAGCTGATGGCGCGGTTCGCGCGCGACGGCGAGGGCCCGAACGCGGTGTTCAGGTCGCCCTGCTGGATCCGCGACGCGAAGGCGACCGCGACCTGCGAGGGCGCGCTCGAGCCCCGCGGCCCTACGGCGCGCGCGCCTCGACCTCGCTGAGAGCCCCGGGTCAGCCGCCGCTCAGGGCGCGGTCGATGGCGCGCGCGTCGAAGCCGACCATCACCGCGCCCCCGATGTCGATCACCGGGATACCGCCGCCCTCGATGCCGGCCTTCGAGAGCTTCACGCGCATCTCGCGCGCCGCGGTCGAGTCGGCGTCGATGTCCTTGTCGGAGAACGCGACGCCCTTCTGTTTGAGGTACGCGCGGGTCTTCTGGCAGGCGCCGCACCAGGAGGCCCCATACACGGTGACGCTCTTCTTCGCCGCGGGGCGCTCGGCCACTCCGCCGGCGCCCTGCCCCGACGGGCGCGCGGGCCCCGACGGCGCCTTGGCCGCGAGATCCACGCGGAGCGCGTTTCGACGCCCCACCGCGATCGCCTCGAACGACGCGCGCGGCTTCGCGCTCACGACGTAGGAGCCGTCGGGCCCCTTCGCGCGGAGATCGACCGTGGTGATCTGATCGGGCTCTTCGGGGCGGGTGGGCTCGAGCACGCGCACGACGTCGCGGTGATCGGCTGGCACCTTCTCCGCGGTGTCCTCGACGTGGAAATCGCCCTTGGCGTCGATCCAGGTGAAGAGCAGGCCCTGCGAGTCGTCGCGGACGACCAGCGGCCCCGCGGCCGCGGGCTCTTTCTTCGGCAGGTCTGCGTCGGCCCGAGAGCAGCCGGGCGCGGCGACCGCGAGGCCCAGCGCGCACGCCACGAGGCGCGTCGCGCCCGCGAGACCGAGGCTGCGGCCGGTCACGGGCCGCCCTCCGAGAGGCGAGTCCACTCGTCCATCATCTTCTCCACGCGTTTCGCCAAAGATTGCTCCTCTTTGGCCTTCTCCGCCAGCTTTGCCCAGTCGCCGCCCGGATCCTCTCGCAGCTCGGCCCGCAGCCTCTCGAGGGTGGCCTCCCCGGCGGAGATGAGGTCTTCGAGCTCAGCCACGCGGCGCTTGCGGCGCTCTTTGTCGCGCGCCTGCTGGCGCTGCTGCTCGAACGAGGCGCGCGCCTCGACGGGCGCCGCCTCGGGCTTCTTCGGGGGCGGCGCCTTCGAACGCTTGGTCGACCTCGCGGCGGCCTCCTCGTCGGCCGCCGCCGAGGCCTGCTTGGCGAGGTGCGCGGAGAACTCGCGGAACGTGCCGGGGTACACGTCGACCCCTCCGTCCCGCACCGACACGACGCGCGTCGTCACGTTCTCGAGGAAGCGCCGGTCGTGCGAGACGAGCACCACGGTGCCCTCGAAGCCGGTGAGCGCCTCCTCCAAGATCTCGGCCGCCGGGATGTCGAGGTGGTTCGTGGGCTCGTCGAGGAAGAGCAGGTTGCGAGGCTCGAGGAGCAGCTTGGCGAGGGCCAGCCGCGACCGCTCGCCGCCCGAGAAGCCGCCCACGCTGCGGAGCGGATCGTCGCCCCAGAACCGGAACCGCGCGAGGTACTGCCGCGCCGCCTCGACCGTGAAGTCGGCCCGCACGCGGCGCACCTCCTCGACGGCCGTCTTCGCGGTGTCGACCTCGCCCAGGTGCTGATCGAAGTAGCCGTCTTGGAGGTTCGTGCCGCGCTTCACGTCACCTACGTCGGACGGCTCGCCCCGCCCCGCGAGGAGCTTGAGGAGGGTCGACTTGCCCGCGCCGTTCGGGCCGACCACGCCGATGCGCTCGCCCCTGCGGATGAGCAGGTCGACGCCCGAGAAGAGCGCGCGCCCGCCGCGGGAGGCGCCGAGGCCCTTCGCGTCGAGCACGATGTCGCCCGAGCGGAGCGCCGGCGCGAAGCGGAACGCGATGCGATCGGCCACGTCCCACACGTCCTCGGGGCCCGAGACGCGCTCGAGCTTGTCGAGCATCTTGCGCCGGCTCTGGGCCATCTTGGTCTTCTGGCCGGCGATGTTCCGGCGGATGAAGTCCTCGGTCTTCTCGATGAACGCCTGCTGCCGCTCCAGCACGGCCCGCTCGCGCGCGAGGTCGTCCTTGCGCGCCTCGGCGTAGGCCGAATACGACAGCGGGTAGGCGCGCAGCCCCCGCGTGCCCAGCTCGAGGGTCAGGTTCGACACGTTGTCGAGGAACGCGCGGTCGTGCGAGACCACGACGAGCGCGCCGCGATACGCGACGAGGAACGACTCGAGCCAGGCGATGGTGTCGAGGTCGAGGTGGTTCGTGGGCTCGTCGAGGAGGAGCAGCTCCGGCTTCTTCGCCAGGATGGTCCCGAGCGTGAGGCGGCCGCGCTCTCCGCCCGAGAGCGACGCGACCGGCCGGGAGAGATCGCGCTCGGAGAACCCGAGCCGCTGCGCCAAGATGGAGACCTCTCGCTCGAGCTCGTCGCCCCGCGCGAGGTGGTAGCGATCTTGGGCGTGAGCGAGCGCGTCGAGCGCCCGCGCGTCGCCGGAGGCGGCCTCCTCTTGGGCCGCCGTGAGGGCCTCGCGCAGGGCGAGGACGTCGGCGAAGCCCGACAGGAACGCCGACAGCACGTCGCCCGTCGCCCGGACCTCATGCGACTGCCGGTAATAGCCGACGGTCGCGCCCTTGCGGATGACGGCGCTGCCGGCGTCGGGCTCCAGCTCTCCGGCCACGATGCGGAGGAGCGTCGACTTGCCGGCGCCGTTCGGCGCGACGAGCGCCGCCCGCTCGCCCGCGGCGACGGTGAACGTGACGTTGTCGAAGAGCGTCTCGCCCGCGTAGCCGAAGCGCACGTTGCCCACCTGAAGGACCGTCATGACGGAGCGGCCCTAGCACCGAGAGGGCGAGAGACCGAGGGTTTCGTTGGCTCGGCGCGCGCCATCGCTCCTCGGCGGGACGCGCACGCCCGCGCCGAGCGGGGCGCCAGCGGCGTCGCGAGACTCACGAAAACATTAGTAGATTCCGCATGTTCCGACCCAGCTGCGGCTAGCCGTGGCGAGGCGCGCGGCGTCAGAACGAGGCGCTCGCGGCGCCCACGAGCCCGCCGGGCACGGGCGCTGCGCCCCACGTCCACGCGCGCCACGAGGCCCGCGCTCCGCCCGCGCTCGCCGACGAGGCCGCGCGCTCGGGGGCGGGCGCGGTGAGGAAGAGCACCACCCCGGTCACCAGGGCGGCGCCGCCGAGCGCCGCGACGACCCCGGCCACGGTGCGCGTGCCCACCACGGCGTCGACCTGGTCTTGGGTGCAGCTCCGATCCACGCCGCAGGTCTCTCGCAGAGTGCTCGCGTCGCCGTTCGACGCGAGGCCGACGGCGGCCGCCACGCCCAGGCCCACGACCCCCGCGCCGCCGAGCAC
>CAZHGG010000627.1:0-4383 GCA_964531755.1 uncultured Polyangiaceae bacterium | reverse complement strand
GGGCGTGTGCACCGCCGCGGAGTGATCGGCTCGCCCGCCCCGGCCCCTTCCGTCCGCGGGCGGGGCCCGCTCTCGTCCGGGGCCTTCCCCCGCCGGAGGGACGACGCGCGTGATACAACGCGTCGTGGCTCGCTCGCGCCTGCTCGCGCTCGATCGCTCCTCGCGCAAGCGTCGAGCCTCGGTCGACCCGAGCGCGCCGCCTTCGTTCTTCATCGCGCCGGTCGGCGCGGCGCCCGGCGTCGGCGGGCCTCGGGGGCTCGATCTCCTGCACGCGGCGCCGCGGCCCTGGGCCGATCTCTCCGGCGCCGCCGAGCTGGTCCGCTTCGCGTTCGAAGGGGGTGACTGCGCGGGCGTGTTCGACACCGTCCTCGAGGCCGTGCCGCTCGCGCCCACGACGTTCGTCGCCGAGTCGTTCGCCTCGCAGCTGCACCTCGATGCGCTGATCGACTGCGCGCTCTGCCTGCGGATCGCGTCGGCCCCCGCCGGCAAGGGCGTGCGCGTGCCGCACAAGAAGGTGCTGCGCCGCATCCTCGAGACCCCGCCGAGCGATCCTGCCGACTGCGGGGCGCGACAGGCCGTGCTGCGCGAGCTGCGCGAGACCTCGGCGCGACGCGTCGAGCTCGAGCGCTTCTACCTCGCGAGCCGCCGCCTTCGAGACGCGCTCGAGATGGCGACCGCGACCGAGCCCAACCTCGTCCGCCGCAAGATCGGCGTCCTGGTCGCCCTCCAGGAGTCGGTCGACGCCCTGGCCGACGGTTTCGAGGGGAGCACGTCGGTGCTCGCGCGGCTGCGCGACAAGGGCCGCGAGATCCGCGCCCGCGAGAGCTGGAAGCGTCTCACCGACCTCGTCGACATCGAGGGCAACCTCGCCACCGTCGACGTCCGCGTGCGCCTCGGATCGGACGGGAGCGTGCGCGGCTTCGGGGTGCTCGCGATCCGCGAGAACCGGGAGAGCGATCTGCTGCCCGGGCCGGTCGGGCGGCTCCTGCAGCGCATCCTCGCGTTCCTCCGCGGCCACCGATTCGGCGAGAGCGAGGTGATCGTTCGCCTGCTCGAGGAGGTCTTCGCGCCCTTCGTCGACGACGTCGTCGACCTGCTCGGCACCACGGCCGCCGTGGAGCTCTATCTCGCGTCGCTCGGGTTCGCCGACCTCGCCCGGGATCGTGGCCTCGAGGTTTCGCTCCCGACGTTCGTCGAGGGCACCGCTCCGCGCCGGCTCGAGGGCCTGTTCAACCCGCTCCTGTTCCTGCAGAACGTGCGGCCCAAGCCCTGCGACCTGCCGCGCGAGCGGGGGGATGCGCTGGTCGTGATCACCGGGCCCAACTCGGGCGGCAAGACGCGCCTCTTGCAGTCGCTCGCGCTCACGCAGCTGCTCGGTCAGGTCGGCCTGTTCGTGCCGGCGAGCCACGCCGAGCTGCGTCGCGCGCCGCGGCTCTTCCTCTCGCTCGTGACCGACGACGACGCGGCCCAGGTCGAAGGCCGCCTGGGGACGGAGCTGCTCCGCATCCGCAAGCTCTTCGAGCAGCTCGAGCCCGGCTCGGTCGCGATCCTCGACGAGCTCTGCTCGGGCACCAACCCCGACGAGGGCGAGGCCATCTTCGAGATGGTCGTCTCGCTCTTGCCGCGCTTGGTGCCGCAGGTCTTCGTCAGCACGCACTTCCTCGGCCTCGCGGCGCGCTTGGCGCGCGACAAGCCGGTCGAGAGCCTCGCGTTCCTGCAGGTCGAGCTCGACGGAAACGAGAAGCCGACCTACCGCTTCGTGCCGGGCGTCGCCACGAGCTCGCTCGCGCACAAGGTCGCCGAGCGTCTCGGGGTCACACGCGAGGAGCTCGAGGCGATCGTCACCGAGAAGCTCGAGAGGAAGAAGGAGCCATGAGCAAGCTCGTTCCTTGCGATCTCTGTGCGCGTCACGTGCGGGCGCGCGAGAGCGCGTGCCCGTTCTGCGCCGCTCCCCGCGTGCCGAGCGAGGCCCAACCGCGCGACCCGGCGGTCCGTCTCGGGCGTGCGGCGCTGTTCGCGTTCGCGCTCACGAGCGCGGCGTGCGGCAACGAGAGCCCGTCTTCCACGACCTCGCCCCCTCCGCCCTCCACGGGCATGCCGCCGCCGACCGCGATCGTGCAGCCGTACGGCGCCCCGATGCCGCCCGATCCCGAGCCGCCTCCGCCGTCGTCCGCGCTCGTTCCGGCGCCCTCGCCCTCGTCCGTCCCCGCCGCGCCGCCGCCGAGCGAGCCGGTCGAGCGCCCGCACTCGGTGGTCCATCCCTACGGGGCTCCGCCGATCCGACATCCCACCGAGCCCACGCTCGACTGAAGAGCCTTCGATGCGCCGGTGCCCGCGCCGGGCAGCGCGCGGAGCCGCACGCACGCGAGTTGGCTCGGCCGCGGCGTGGCGCTAGACCGGCCCGCCATGGAAAGCCAGCTCGACAACGGCGCCCGCCCGTCCACCGACATCGTGCGCGGCGGATCGATCCACAACGTCAGTCCGGTCGACGGGCGCGCGCTCGCGCCTCTGGCGACGACGTCCGCCGACGCGGTGAAGAAGCTCGTGGAGAAGGCGCGGGTCGCGCAGCGCGGGTGGGCGACCCGCTCGCTCGACGATCGGGCGGCCGCGCTGGTCCGGGCCGCGAAGGCCGCGCTCGATCGACGCCACGAAGTGATGGCGCTGATGCGCGAAGAGATGGGCAAGCTCGAGGTGAGCGCTCTCTTCGAGGTCATCGGCCCGCTCGACCAGGTCAACGCCTGGACCGCCGTCGTGCGTCCCGCCCTCGAGCGCAAGAAGGTCTCGCTCAACCCGATCGCGTTCCCGAAGAAGAGCGCGCACGTCGATCTCGCCCCGCGCGGCGTCGTCGGCGTGATCGCGCCCTGGAACTACCCCGTCGCCACCTTCTACCGCACGCTGATCCCGGCTCTGCTCTGCGGCAACGCGGTGGTCGTCAAGCCCAGCGAGTACGCGACGCGCAGCGAGCGCTGGCTCGTGGAGCGCTTCGCCGAGGAGCTCCCGCCCGACCTCGTCGCCCTCGCGGTGGGAGATCGCGCGACCGGGGAAGCGCTGGTCGAGAGCGGCGTCGACGCGATCGTGTTCACCGGCTCGATCCCGGCGGGCCGCAAGGTCGCCGCCCGCTGCGGCGAGCTCCTCGTGCCGTGCTCGATCGAGCTGGGAGGCAAGGACGGCGCGATCGTCCTCGAAGACTGCGACCTCGACCGCACGATCGCCGGCATCACCCACTGGTCGCTCGACAACGTCGGGCAAGCCTGCGGCGCGGTGGAGATCGCGTACGTCGACGCGCGCATCGCCGACACGTTCGCGCAGCGCATGGCGGCGGCCTGGAAGCGCCTGCGCACGCGCGACGGCGCTCCGGGCGAGACCGACCTGTCACCGCTCGCGAACGCCAAGCAGCTCGCGACGGTCGAGGCGCAGGTCGCCGACGCCGAGAAGAAGGGCGCGAAGCTGCTCTGCGGTGGCAAGCGCACCGGCGTCGGCTTCTTCTTCGAGCCGACCATCCTCGATCACTGCACCGATGCGATGGACGTCGTGAAGGACGAGACCTTCGGCCCGGTGCTCGCCATCGTGCGCGTGGACGGGGCAGCCGACGCGATGCGGCGGATCGCCAAGAGCCGATACGGTCTCACCGCCTCGATCTGGACCCGCGATCATGCGCGGGCGCTGCGCCTGGCCGAGCAGCTCGAGGTCGGTGTCGTGACGATCAACAACCACTCGGTGACGGGCGCGATGGCGAACCTCCCATGGAGTGGATGGCGCGAGACGGGGACCGGCGTCGCGAACTCCGAGCACGCGCTCTCGACGTACCTGCGCCCCAAGGCGGTCTTGCTGGATCGGAACGCCGATCCCGAGCTGTACTGGATGCCCTACGACAAGACGCTCTGGGAGCTCGGGAACCTGCTCGCCGAAGCGCAGCTCTTCAAGCTCGGGGGCGCCTGGAAGATCCCCTTCCTCCTCAAGAAGCGTATCGACACCGTGCGCAGCTTCTTCGCCCGATGAGGAAGGTCCTCGTCGCGATCGTGAGCGCGCCGTGGCTCGCCGCGTGCGGAAGCGCGGGGCCGGCGGGCCCGCCACCTCCCGAGGATGGCCAGCCGCGCTTCGAGATCGAGGTCGGCGCGAGCGGCTACACGCCGGCCGAGATCGTCGCCCCCGCGAGCACCCTCGTGCACCTCGGCTTTCTGCGCACGAGCGACGAAGGCTGCGGGCAGGAGCTGGTGATCCCGTCGATGGACCTGCACCGCGGTCTACCGCTCGACCAGCGCGTGTGGATCGACGTGACGACGCCGGCGAGCGGGCGCTTGGCCTTCACGTGCGGGATGGGCATGTACCAGGGCGCGATCCTCGCGCAGTGACGCGCCGGTACCCGCGGGCGCGGCCGCAGCG
>CAZHGG010000626.1:0-4393 GCA_964531755.1 uncultured Polyangiaceae bacterium | reverse complement strand
GCCGCGGCCGGGCCCCGCGAAGGGCCAGCGCGTCCGCTTCGAGGTCGTGCGCGTCACCAAGCGCGAGGGCGCGTTCGTGCGCGTGAGCGCCGAGGGGGCCACCCCGGAGGCGTGGCTTCGAGCGGCCGACGTGGCGCGACCGACCCAGGCGCCCCCGCCCGCCGAGGTCGGAGGCGCGCAGGCGACCCAGCGGTGGATCGACGTCGAGCTCGCCTCCCAGACGCTCGTCGCGTACGAGGGCACGCGGCCGGTCTTCGCGACCCTCGTCTCGACCGGCAAGGGCCCGCGCGGCTCGGAGCTGGCGACCCACCCGGGCGTCCACCGCATCTGGGTGAAGCTCCTCGCGAGCAAGATGGACAACCTCGAGCGCGACGACGTCGAGAAGCACTACTCCCTCGAGGACGTGCCTTGGGTGCAGTTCTTCGACAAGGGGATCGCGCTCCACGGGGTGTTCTGGCACCAGGCCTTCGGGCGCGTGCACAGCCACGGCTGCGTCAACCTCGCGCCGCTCGACGCGGAGTTCCTCTTCGGCTTCACGGGCCCTCACCTGCCGGCCGGATGGTCGGCGGTGTTCCCCGCGCCGATCGAGCCGGGCACCGTCGTGCGGGTGCGCTAGCGGCGCGCGCATCGGCGATTGTGGTGGCGTTCGAATCAGGGTAAGAGCCGCGCTCAGGCGTGGGTTTCTGGGGTTTCAAGGAGTCGTCATGAGGTCGAAGGTCGCTCAATGGTCCGTCACGGTCGCGGCGCTTGCGCTCCTCGCGTTTGCGGCCGCGTGCTCGGACGACCCCGCCCCGGACGCAGCCGACGCCGCGGCCCCGCCGACCTGCGTCAGTACGCTCCAGCTCGCGAACGGCGCGGCGTGTTCGGGCGCCGCCGTGTGCGACTACCCGGTGGTCTGCGCGGACGGCTTCTTCCAGCAGACGCGCTGCGTCTGCGACGGGCGCGCGTTCGCGTGCACCTTCCAGGGCGCGGTCGTGGCCAAGGGCGCTGTGCCCACCTGCCAGAACACCACCGAAACGGCGCCGAGCGCCTGCCCCACGACGCTCACCGCGGCGGAGGGGAAGGCCTGCACGAGCACGGGCCGGCTCTGCTTCTACGCGGGCGCCAAGTGCGCCGACGGCTCGCAGACCACCGACGTCTGCGAGTGCGGCGGCGGCGCTGAGGTCGACAAGCTCGCCTACAAGTGCCAGCGCAAGGCGTGCCCCACGTCGCCCGCGGACGCCGCACCCCCCAGCGACGCGTCGCCCGACGCGGGCCCGACCGACGCGGCGAGCGAGGGCGGTTGATCTCCGTCGTCTCCGCGGTCCGTGATCTCGGCCGGCTCCGTGAGATCTCCACGGTGCTCGCCCGGCACGGCTTCGGGGAGATCGTCGCGCGCGCGGGCTTCGGCCGCGCGCGCAAGCCCAAGGCGCCTGGCGAGTCGCTCGAGCCGCCGAGCGAGCTCGACATCGAGGCGGAAGCGCTCGCCCAGGGCGAGCTCGAGAAGAAGCGCGCGGCCACGGCCGAGCGCATCCGGCTGTGCCTCCAGGATCTGGGGCCGTGCTTCATCAAGCTCGGGCAGATCGCGTCGACGCGCACCGACGTCATCCCCGCGGACATCATCGGCGAGCTGAAGAAGCTCCAAGACGAGGTGCCTCCCATCCCGTTCGAGGACATCAAGTCCACGATCGAGGGCTCGCTCGGCGCGCCGATCCACAAGATTTACAAGCGGTTCGACGAGCAGCCCCTGGCGACGGCGTCGATAGGTCAGGTGCACCGGGCGCTGCTCGAGACGCCCGAGGGCGACGTCGAGGTCGTCGTGAAGGTGCAGCGCCCGAAGGTGCAGCAGCTCGTCACGCGGGACGTGGAGCTGCTCCACATCATGGCCGCGGCGGTCGAGAGCACCATCCCCGAGTCGAAGATTTACTCGCCGGTCGGCCTCGTGGCGCAGTTCGACAGATCCATCACGAGCGAGCTCAACTTCCTGGTCGAGGCCGAGAACACCGAGCGCCTCGCCGCCAATTTCGCGGGCGATCCGTTCGTGCGCTTCCCCAAGGTGTACCGCCAGGGGACGTCGCGCACGATCCTCACGATGGAGTTTTTCGACGGCAAGAAGCTGAACCACGCCCTCCGCGACGGCTACGACGGCAAGCTCATCGCGAAGCGGTCCGTCGGCGTCATCATCCGCATGGCGTTCGAGCACGGCTTCTTCCACGCCGATCCGCACCCCGGCAACATCATCATCCTCGGCCCGCGCGAGGAGCCCGTGCTCGGCCTCATCGACTGCGGAATGGTGGGGCGCCTCTCCCCCGATCTCCGCGACCGCACCATCGATCTGCTGATGGCCGCGTCGCGCAACGACCCCTACGGCGTCGCCGACGCGCTCTACGCGATCGGCCGGCCCACCCGCAAGGTCGACATGCGGGAGTTCCGCGGCGAGGTGGCGCTGCTCGCCGAGAAGTACCTCGGCAAGCCGCTGAAGGACATCGACCTCGGCGCCATGCTGCGCGATCTGGTCGGCGGCGCGCTGAAATACGGCGTCGAAATACCACCTGATTTCATGATGTTGGGCAAGGCGCTGATGACCCTCGACGGCATCGGCAAGGAGCTCGACCCCGACCTCGACATCCTGGGCGAGGCCACGCCGTTCTTCACCGAGCTCTTGATGAAGCGGTACTCGCCCCAGCGCATCGGCAACGAGCTGATGCGCGGCGTCGAGCAGCTCTCGCGGGCGGGCTACGACATGCCCATCCAGCTGCGCGAGGTGCTCGACGACCTACGCCTCGGGCGGCTCGCGGTGCGCGCGCCCGACGAGGGGCTCGCGCTCGCGACCGACCGGCTCGGGCGCCGCGTGTTCTCCGGCCTCGCCGTCGCGGCGCTCACGTTCGGCGGCGCGACGCTGCTCCGGGGCGACGACAAGACGATCGGCGCGCTCTTCCTCGTCGTCGCTGCGCTCGTGTGGATAGGCCACGCGCTCCTCGACCTTCGGCGCGGGCCGAAGGCGTAGCCGCCGCGAGCGCCCCGCCCCTCTCGACTAGTCGGCGAGGGAGGGGAAGGCGTCCCACGGATCGCCCTGCCGGAGGAGCGCGTTGTACTCGCAGAACGACCGCGCCTCGCCCTTCGTGTCGAGCAGGTGATGGCAGCAGTTGTCGACGCGGTCTTGATCGTACGAGTGTCGGTCCATGAACGGCTTGATGGCCACCGTGAACATGTCCTGCGAGCGGACGAGGCCCTTCGCGAGCTTCGTGATCGCCCCGCGCACGCCGGCGCCCTCGTCGACCGCTCCGCGCAGCTCGTCGGTCGACAGGAGGGTCTTGTACGCGACGTTGTCGATCACCTTGGGCAGGTCGACGTACTTCACGACGTTGTGGACGAGGCCCGCGCGGCGCAAAAAGAGGGTGATCCATCCGCAGTTCGGGTGGCTGCAGGGGATGGGCACGAAGTCCTTCTCGCGCACGCGCGCGCGCTCGGTCTGGCGCACGACCGCCTTCACCACGTCGCTCAAGGTGAGCCGCTCGGTGGGGTCCGGCGCGAGCTCGAAGCGCCCCGAGTAGGTGGCCGGCTGGAGCGCGACGACCTTCACGTGGTCGTGGCGTAGCGCGTAGTCGATGAGCTCGCCCACCTCGTCGTCGTTCACGCGTCGCGCGAGGGTCATCGTGAGCTGCATGAACACGCCGAGCTCGCCGAGCCGGTCGACCACCTCGCGTCGCGCGCGCGCGGGGGAGGCGTCGCGGAGGGTAGCGTCCGTGCGGTCGCTGGTGCCGTCGAACTGGAGCAGCACCATGAGCTTGGCCTTGTACCGCGCGAGGCGCTCCGGCACGCCGGGGCGGTTGACGAGCAGGCCGTTGGTCGGAAGGTAAACCTTCTTTATTTTTGGGTGCTCGCACGCGAACGCGAGCAGCTCCCAGAACTCGGGGTGGAGCAGGCCCTCGCCGCCCGTGAGCTGCACCGAGTCGAGGCCGCCCTTCTTCGCGATCAGGGCCTCGAGGTAGGCCTTGAAGGTGGCGAGCGGCAGCTTCTTGTCGCCCTTCGCGTCGCTGTAGCAGACGGGGCAGGCGAGGTTGCAGGCGTCGGTCACCTCGACGAGCACGGTGCAGCTCTTGTTCGCGGTCTGGTCGGTGCCGTCGCACGCGCCGCCCTCGCAGCACCCCTCGCCCACCCCGAGGAACGCGGGGATGTCGAACACGCGGTCCTTCGCGTAGACCACGCCCGAGCGATCTTTGTTGGAGAGGAAGTAGTAGCGGGCGTCGTTCTCGAGCACCGCGTCGCGCATGCCGTGCACCTTGCACTCTTTCCGGATGAGCGCGCGGCCGTCCTTCGTGTAGACCAGCGCGGGCGCGTAGGCGAGGCAGTCAGGGCAGAGGCTCACGGTGGTCTTCAGCGCGCGCGCGGGCTCGGCCACGCCGAACCGCGC
>CAZHGG010000625.1:0-4406 GCA_964531755.1 uncultured Polyangiaceae bacterium | reverse complement strand
CGCCAGCCGCGTCCGGCGCGACGCGGCGCCGGCGCCGGCCGGAGCGCCCGCCGAGGCCGCGACCGGCAAGTAGCGACGCGGCGCCGTCGGGGCCGGTGGTATAACGCCGCCATGCCGAGCCCCACGGTCCTCTACGTCGTCGCCACGGTCGTCATCGCGCTCTTGTTCGCGTGGGTCGGCCTCGTGTCCAAGAGCCGGGCGGTCGCTTGGGAGGCGACCCCGGAGGAGCGCGAGCGCTTCGCGAAGCTGCGACCGTTCGCCGAAGGCGACTTCGCCGGCACGCCCGAATCGGACGAGGCCCCCTCGGCGCCCGCCAAGGCGAAGCGCAAGAAGGCGAAGGCGAGGGCCGGGGAGGACGGGGCCAAGACCGAGCAGCCCGAGGTGGCGGAGGCGGCAAAGGCCGACGCCGAGGGCGCGGGGGCCGAGGCCGAGAAGCCCGAGGCGCCCAACGCCGAGGCGGAGGTGCCCAAATCCGATGTCGAAGAGACCGACGACTCGGGCGACAGCGACGAGAAAAACGACAAGAACGAGGCGACCGTCTAGCCCTGCGGCTCGACCTTCGCCGCGCGGAGCACGCCACGCACGAGGTAGTCCTCGTACGTCGCGTCCAGCGACGACCAGACGACCAGCGGCGCGCGGAGCTCGCCCCACTCGTCCTCCGGGAGCACCAGCTCGCGCCCGCCGAAGACGGGGAGCTCGAGCAGGTGCGCGCGCGGCGGGATGGCGCTCTCCTCCTCGACGCGCGCGGCCGCGAGCTCGAGCTCCGTGTAGCTCTCGAGCACGCCTCGGTGGCGCTCCGGCTCAAGGCGCGCGAGCGGCAAGAGCTCCCAGCCGGCGTCGATCAGCACCGGGTAGACGTCGTCCTCCGCGGCCTCGTCGAAAAGCGGGCCAGGGCCGGGCGCGGCCGCGACCGACGCCAGCAGCTCGGTCAACCGGGCGCGCGCCTCGGCCTCGGCAGGATCCCCCCAGAAGGCGCCGAGGGCGGCGACGAGCTCCTTGTCGGTCGCGGCGCGGAAGAGCGCCGGGTCCTTGGAGTCGCGGTCGACGGATGGGTCGGCGAGCACCCGCGCCGCCCACGCCTGGGCCTCGACCAGCGCCTCCTGCGCGCCTGCGGCGGCGAACACGAACGCGTGGACCTCGTGCAAGCGCCCGAGCACGTAGCGGTTCGCGCCGAGCGCGCGGACCACGCGCACCGCGGCGGCGGGCGACATGGTGGGCAGCTCGACGGCCGACAGGCGGGTCACGTGCGCAGCCCGAAGAAGCGCTGGATCGCGTCGAAGATTTGGTCCTCTTCCTCGCCGGGCGGGGCGGGGTGGCGCGCGTCGACGGAGCTGCGCAGCTCACGGCGCCGCTCGGCGAGGCGGGCGGAGAGCTCCTTCACGATCTCGGGGCGCTTCAGGAGCACCTTCTCGAAGCCCTCCTTCGTGAGCCTGAAGCACTCCACCTCGCTCGTGGCGATGACGTCGGCGACGCGCGGCGCCCCGGTCATGAGCCCCATCTCCCCGAAGTAGTTCGGCGCGTGCAGCGTCGCGAGCTGCGAGGTCGTGCCGTCCTCGTGCGTCGCCACGACGTCCGCCGAGCCCGAACCGAGCACGTAGAGCCAGTGCGCCCGCGCGCCCTGCCGGGTGATCATCTCGCCGGCGGCGAACGGCACGTACTCGAGCTGGGTCTGGAGGATCGCCAGCTCCTCGGCGGTGAGCGAGCTGAAGAGCGCGACCTGTCGGAGGGCGTCGAGCCGGCGCTGCTCGTGGCGCGCGGCGCGGCGCGCGTCGACCTCGTCCGACTCGATTCGCAGAAATTGAGTGCCGGCCGGCCGGGCCAGCGGGATGTTCGCGCGGCGGAGCGCGGCGTGAAGGCGCGCGCGGACGAGGGTGCTCGTCGGGTCATCGGGCCCGAGATCCTCGATGAAATAGCGTGCGCCGTAGTACGCGAAGCTGTGGCGGGTGTCCTTCGCGAAGTCGAGGCACACGACCGAGGGCGGCGGAGTGGAGGCGACGTTCGGGATGGGCGACGCCAAGAGCGCCTCCTGCGCCACCTGCACCACGCGCGCCGGCGAGTAGCGGAAGTCGACGTTGAAGTAGACCCACATGCGGTGGGGCACGGGCTTGCCGCCGCGTCGACCGAGGATCGTGATGGCGGTCGAGAGCAGCGTGGCGTTGGGGATGATGACTGTGTCGCAGTCGCGCGTCTCCACGACCGTGTGGCGCCACCGCATGTCGCGGACGATGCCTTGCTTGCCGCCGTCGAGCTGGATCCAGTCGCCCACCTTGACCGACCCCTCGAGCTGCAGCGTCACGCCACCGAGCACGTTGCCGAGCGTGGTCTGCAGGGAGAGCGCGAGCACCGCCGAGAGCACGGCGCCCGTGGTGATGACGGAGCTCAGCGCGAGCCCCGACTCGGCGAGCACGATGCCCGTGGCCACGATGTAGGCCGCGCCGAGGAGCAGATCGCTCACGAGGCGCGAGGGGCTCACCCCGAGCCGCGGCAGGACGAGATCGAACAGGGTCGCGCCGACCACGTTCACCCACGCGAAGCTCGAGAGCAGCGCCGCGGCGCCGAGGAGGCGGTGCTCCCACGTCGGGACGCCCGCCTTGGCGAGCGCGAACGCGAGCCCCCGCGCGAGGAGGAGCAGCGAGAAGAGGCCCACGAGCCGGCGGAGCACCCAGCGGTGGTCCGCCGCAAACCGGTTGATCAGCGCGGCGAGCGCGACGATGCACACCAGGAGGGCGAGGATGTCGCGGTTGTCGGCGAGCACGACGTTAGCCGAGGGCTTCTTCGACGAGGCGCTTCTGCTCGAGCTTGTGGCTCGCCGTGCTGCCGGTCGCGGGGCTCGCGGACGCGGTGCGCGTGACGCACGAGAGCGGCATGCGGTTGCCCACCACGCTCGTCAGGTTCGCGCACATGAAGTACCACGGCCCGGCGTTGCGAGGCTCTTCCTGCACCCACACGAGCGGCGTGCCGTCGGGGTAGGGCGCGAGCGCCTCTGCGAGCGACGCGTCGAGCGGATAGAGCTGCTCGAGCCGCAGGATCGCCACGTCCGTGCGGCCGGCCGCGTCCCGCGCCTCGACGAGATCGTAGTAGACCTTCCCGCTGCAGAGGAGCACGCGCTTGACCGCGACCGGGTCGACCGCGGCGTTCGCCTCGAGGAGCACCTTCTTGAACTCACCGTCGGCGAGGTCGTCGACGGTCGAGACCGCCTTCGGGTGTCGCAGGAGGCTCTTGGGCGAGAAAATGATCAGTGGTTTCCGCCACTTGCGCTTTACCTGGCGGCGCAAGGCGTGGAAGAGCTGCGCCGGCGTGGTGAGGTTCATCACCTGGATGTTGTCCTGCGCCGCCAGCGTGAGGAACCGCTCGATGCGCGCGCTCGAGTGCTCGGGCCCCTGGCCTTCGTAGCCGTGCGGCAGCAGGAGGACGAGCCCGGAGAGGCGCTTCCACTTGTCTTCGCCAGAGATGATGAACTGGTCGATGATGACCTGCGCGCCGTTCGCGAAGTCGCCGAACTGCGCCTCCCACAGGACGAGCGCGTCAGGGAAGTCGAGCGAGTAGCCGTATTCGAAGCCGAGGACGCCTGCCTCTGAGAGGGGGCTGTCCCAGACGTCGAACGGGGCGGCGCCAGGCAGCGACGCGAGCGGCGTGTGGCGCGCCCCGGTCGCCGCGTCGAAGAGCACCGCGTGGCGGTGCGTGAAGGTGCCACGGCGCGCGTCCTGCCCGGAGAGGCGTACGCGGAACCCCTCCTGCACCAGCGTGCCGAACGCGAGGTGCTCGGCGGTGCCCCAGTCGAACGGCTGCCCCGCGGCCACCTTGTCGCGGCGGGCCTCGATGAGCTTCAGCACCTTCGGGTTCGGGTTGAAGCCGGCTGGCACCTCCGCGAGCTTCGCGGCGAGGTCGTTCAGGACGTCGCGCGGGACCCGGGTGGGGACCTCAGGCGTGTCGGCGCTCGCGCCGCCCGCGTAGCCCTCCCATAGGCCGCCCATGGCGGCGGGCGGCTGGTTGTAGTCGCCCTGCTTCTCCTCCTCGAGGGCCTGCTCGAGCGCGGCTTTACGCTCGACCTGGAGGGCGTCCGCGCTGCCCTCGTCGATGTGCCCCGAGCGGAGCAGCCGCCGCACGTACACCTCGCGGATCGTCGGCTTCTTGTCGATCGTCGCGTACATCGTGGGCTGCGTGAAGCGGGGCTCGTCCGTCTCGTTGTGTCCGTAGCGGCGGTAGCAGTACATGTCGATGACGACGTCCTCGCCGAAGCGCTGGCGGTACTCGATCGCTAGGCGCGCGACGTGGATCACGGCCTCGGGGTCCTCGCCGTTCACGTGGAACACCGGCACGCGCATCATGCGCGCGATGTCGGTGCAGTACCGCGTGGAGCGAGAGTCGCTCGGCAGCGTGGTGAAGCCGATCTGGTTGTTGACGAC
>CAZHGG010000624.1:0-4410 GCA_964531755.1 uncultured Polyangiaceae bacterium | reverse complement strand
CGCCACCAGGGCGCGCGCCCGCGAGCAGCTCGGCGCCGCGGTGCGCGCGCTGGCCGAGGTGGGCTTCACGCGGAGGGCGGGCGCGAGGTCACGGCGTCGAGTAGGCGCAGCGGAAGCCGAGCTTGCCGTACTTGTTCACGAGGTGCGACGTGTGGGTGCTGCCGATGCCGTGCCCCTCGAACGAGCCGTTCTTCGCCCACGTCATGGTGGAGCCGAAAGGCGTGGAGGCCGTCGCCGACGAGATGGTGCCGGTGATCTCCATGAGGCCGTCGTTCAGCGAGTGGCCGTTCCCGCTGCGTCCGCGGAGCCGCCCGGGCGCGCCGATGAACACGGCGTAGTCGGTGCCGATGAGGTTCGGGTACTCGTAGCTGTAGAGGAAGTTCGCGTACTCGATGCTCTGGCTCGCGTTGGGCGCGTACGAGCTCCCCGCGGCGCGGAGGCTCGCGTCGGTGGCGGTGGGGAAGCGGTTGCCCGCGTAGGTCGCCGAGCCTTGGCCCTTCGGCTGCGGTGACGCCCCCCACGGGTAGGTGCTCGCGCCCCAGGCGGCGTTGTACTCGGCGGTCGTCTGGAGACGCCCGCCGTCCCAGATGCAGAACGCCTGCGCCATCAGGTAGTTCACGCAGTTGAGCCCCTTCGTGTCGAGGATGTCCTGACCGTAGGCCCGCGCGTTGTCGTTCATGTACTGGGTCTCGATGGCCGCGGGCATCCAGTACGTGTGCGTGCCGGGGGAGTAGTTGTAGCACCCGGTCTGGGCCTGGGTGTTGTTGCGGAAGATGAACCCGCCCAGGTGGCGGTACACGCTCGTGTACACGCCCGGGATCGGCGCCGAGTCGTTCTGCGAGCCCTCGGCGAGCTCGGCCGGCGGGGCCAGCGTGTTCCCGCCGAAGCTCACGGGGAGGTAGGGGTCCCACGCGGCGGCCATGGGCGCGTTCGCGGGGATCTTGCCGGCGGCGCGGGCGCTCTGGATGAAGCCGCGCACGTTGCCGCCGATGCGGTCCAGGAACACGCGCATGCGCCCGGCGGTGACGCCGTACTTGCCAAGGTAGGTCCCCGCGGCGCCGGGCACCGGGGCGGTGGCGCAGCAGCTCTCGTGCGTGGCGCCAGGCTGGCCGACCTCGCCGCGCCCGCACGTGTCGCCGCCGTAGTGTGCCGTGCAGCTCGCGCGCGCGGTGCACCGCAGATCGTACGCGCAGCCGTCCGACGCGCAGTCGGCGTCGACCGCGCACGTCTTCGCGACGCCGCACTTCGGCGCTCCGGCCCCGCCGCAGTCGACGTCGGTCTCGGTGCCGTTCTTCACGTTGTCGGTCGGGCTCGGCGCCTGGCAGAGCATCCCGGTGCACACGCGGCTCGTGCAGTCGGTGCCCACGAGGCACCCCTTGCCCACGCCGCACGCGGGCGCCGTGGGTCCGCCGCAGTCGACGTCGGTCTCGGTGCCGTTCTTCTGCCCGTCGATCGCCGGGGCCTGGCACACGTTGCCGACGCACACGCCGCTCGTGCAGTCGTTCTTGTCGCCGCAGCGGAGCGAGTCGCCGCACTTGGGGGCCGCGGCGCCGCCGCAGTCGATGTCGGTCTCGGTCCCGTTGCGCGTGAGGTCGGTCGCGCTCGGCACCTGACAGCGCAGGCCCTGGCCGTCGCCCTTGTCCTTGCAGACGCCGCTCGCGCAGTCGAGGCGCGTGAGGCACTTCTTGCCGTCTTCGCACACCTTCTTGCTGATGCCGCCGCAGTCGATGTCGGTCTCGTCGTTGTTCTGCACGCCGTCGGTCAGCGAGGCGATCGCGCACTTGTTGGTGGGGAGGCAGATCTTCGACGGGCAGTCCTCCGGCTTCACGCACTCGGGCGGAGGCGCCGTGTCTGGCACGCTGGCGTCGGTTGGGGTGGTGGTGGGGGTGGTCCCGGGCGGCAGCCCGGGGATGACTCCGGTCGGCGTCGCGGACGGATCGGGGGTGCCGCCGCCCCCCGTGGGCGTGGTGTCGCCGCACGCCACGGGCAGCGCCACGAGCAGCCCAAGCACCACGAAGCCGGTCACGCGGGTACGGTTCATCAAGGAAGCCTCCTTCACGCGTCGCGTGACGGTCAAGCGTACCCTGTCTCGCGGGGCCGTGCACATCAACCGCGCTCCCCTCCCGCGCTCCTCCCCGCTCCCTCGCGCTCCTTCGCGCTCCTTCGCGCTCCTTCGCGCTCCTCGCGCTCCCCGCGAACCCGCTCGGCCCCGGTTGACACCCCCCGGGCGCGGTGGTAATCCGGCGCGTCCCCAGTGAGGCCTCTGGCCCAAGACCGAGAGAGAAACGGAAGAACCACGCCATGAACACCCCCATCCTCGCGGCCCTCGAGTCGACCCAGCTCCGGGAGCTCCCCGACTTTCGCGTCGGCGACACCGTGCGCGTCCACTACAAGATCGTCGAAGGCGACAAGGACCGCATCCAGGTCTTCCAGGGGGTCGTGTTGAAGCGCCACCGCGCGGGCGCGCGCAGCACGTTCTCGGTGCGCAAGGTCAGCTTCGGCGTCGGCGTCGAGCGCATGTTCCTCTCGCACTCGCCCCGCATCGACAAGATCGAGGTCGTCTCTCGCGGCGTCGTGCGTCGCGCCCGCCTCTTCTACCTCCGCGAGCTCCGCGGCAAGGCCGCCCGCGTCCGCGACCAGAAGGACGCCTGAGCCACGCCGCACGCGCCGCGTGGCGCCACCCCGACGCGACCCCACACACGTGCGGTCGCGTTTGGTCGTTTGTGGTCTCGTGGCGGCGGGCGCCCATGAAAAAAAAGGCCCGCCGCGCGAGGCAGCGGGCCGACAGGTGGGAGGCGGCGCTCAGGCCTTCTTGGGCTGAACCAACTGCCAGCGCTCGCCGAGGTACGAGCCGATGAGCGTGAAGAGCACGCCGATGGCGCCCATGATGACGTAGAGGAACGCCGGCAGTGTGCGCACGGTCTGGCTGGCGTGGAGCAGGTAGGTGGAGGGCAGGGCCACGAGGAACGCGGCGATCATCGGCTCGATGAAGGTGCGGCCGGGGGAGATCATGCCGACGAGGAGCCCGCCGACGAACCACACCGGGATGCACACGATCATGCCGTTGCCGCCCTCGAAATCGAGCGCGCGCACGAGCCACGGGAGCCCGAACACGACCGCGGCCGTGAGCAGCCCCTGCACGCCGAGGGCGATGAGCGTCCACTGCGGGCTGATGCCGTCCTGCTGGTATTTGCGGTCCCCGTCCTCCGCGCGGACCTTGTCCAGGGCCTCCATCTTCGACCCACACGAGCCGCAGCGGAGGGCGTCGGCGGGGTTCTTGGTGAAACCACACGAGGGGCAGGTGGTGAGCTTCGCGGCCATTGTCTCCTAGCCTACACGGGGTGCTTGGAGGTGCGCAAAGCCTTTGCTGCTTCTTGGGAACCTCCGCGTGCGCCCGGTGTCCTTAGGGTGTACCCTTTTCCGAATCCTCGCTCGCTCCCCGGGGTCCCCTCCGTGACGTTCGCCGCCTCCCACGCCCCCGACTCGCAGGCGACCCCGCCGATCTCGGGCTCGGGAGGGGGCGAGCCGTCGCTCGCCGACGAAGAGCTCGACCCGGAGCTGCTGGCGCTGCCCGATCCCCCGAAGCAGGGGCGCGCCGCCACGGCGCTGCTGCTCCTCCTCACCGCGTTCGCGTCCGTCGCGATGGTGGTCGCGCTCCGACGCGACGTGGCCTACGCGTTCGCGAGCCGCGTGCCTCGTGAGCTGGGCGAGCTGGCCCCGGGCGCGCTCGCGAGCGGCGGCGTCAAGGGCAACGAGCTCGTCCACCTCCACGCACGCATCGGCGCGGCGGGCGCCATCCGCTACGAGCGGCCCTTCGAGTCGGTGAGCTTTCGCCTCGCGCCCGTGGTGGGGCACCCCGACCTCTGGGTCGAGCTCCACGTTCCCGAGGGGGCCGAGTCTGGCCGCTTCGCCCCGCCGCGCGAGTTCTCGGGGCGCCTGGTCCCGTTCGCGAAGGCGGGCCCCAAGCACCGAGGGCTCGAGGCCTCCATCGCCGCATCGACCGGGAGCGTGGTGCCCGAGGGCGCGTGGATCCTGGCCGAGGGCGAGCGCCCCGAGAACGCGCGCTGGGCCGTCGCGCTCGTGGCGCTGTTCGCCGCGTTCGCCGCGTGGAACGTCATCACCTTGACCCGCCTCCTCCGTCGCGTGCGCGAGTAAGCCGCGCGCGCTTGTTTTGGCGAGCGCTCCAACTGGCGAGGGCGGCAGCCTAGCGCGTCGCGGGGCGCAGCTCGTTCACGTGGAGAGGGTCGCGCTCCGCCGCGCACAGCGGCACCGTCGCCGAGCAGCGCGCGCGCACGCCGGGCGCGTCGTCGGGCGCGCGCCGCTCGAGGAAACCGTCGCGCGCCCGCGCGCAGAGGTCCGGGTCGGCGCCGAGCGCGTCGAGCGCGAGCGCCTGGACGCGGAGCAGGTCGG
>CAZHGG010000623.1:0-4422 GCA_964531755.1 uncultured Polyangiaceae bacterium | reverse complement strand
CCAGCTCGGCGAGCCGCACGCGCTCCCGCGCGACGAGCACGCGGTGGAAGCCCGCGTGGACCTCGCCGTGCACGGCCCAGCGGATCTGCTCGATTTCGGCGTCGGTGAGCTCCCGGAGGCGCCGCGCCGACTCGAGGCGCACGCCGCGTTCGCCCGCGATTTGCAGTTGCTGCGAGACGTTCGCCTCGACGTCGACGCCGGTCCCGAAGATGCCGAAACGGGGGCCTACGGCGACGGAGGCCTCGGGGTTCGCCTGCTGGAGCACCGCGGCCCCCACGTGCGCCGCCTCGGCGCGCGCGCGCGTCGAGCGCGCCACCAGGAGGAGCGGGGAGTGTCGATCGGCCCACGTGAGCACCTGCGCAAGGGAGACCTCGCCCGCAAGTTGCGCGCTGGATCGGGCGGACTCGACCATCGGCTCAGCGGTCGTATCGGGTACGGGTCCGAGTTCGAGGACGCTCCCGCGCGCGTGGGGGAGCGGCGCCTCGACGGCCGGAAGAGGGCTCGAGGTCGCGCAGGCGCAAACGATCGCAACCGCCCACAGCACCGCCCCAGCGCTGCGGATCCTCATGGTGATGCTCCTGAACATTCTCGTGTGCGAGGTCCGTGCAACTCTGCCCTCCAACCGTGGCCGCGACCTTAGCGCCGCTACATTGATTGTCAATCGGTATTTAGAAGCCTGCGAACGGCCGCGACCGGGTTCTGGTCGCCGAACCGAGGCCGCAGCACATCGATCGTTCGATCTTGATCAGCGGGGCCACGAGCGCCGCACGACCGCGTAAATGCTTTTTCCAAGGACTTTTCGCTGACGTCCGCCACCGTCTCTCCCCCACCGCAGGTCGAGGAGGGCGCCGCCCTGGTCGTCGCAGCAGTCGCCCAGAGCACCGACCGTGGGTCGATGTTTCCGACACACGCTTACTACTGCAAGCTCATTGCGATTGCCTCGCGCTTGATCGCCGCAACGAGGAGCTTCTCGTCGACGATACGGACCGAGACACCGTGCGCCACGGACGTCGTCAACGATGCGGACATGAGGCATCCCGGACGGTGGCGCTCGGGCCATACCGCGGCCGAAGTCGCGACGGAGTCCAAAGGGTCCCTTCGTTGCCGGATCACCTGCGGGCGGTGGGTTCTCGATGCGATCGGGTCACACAACGCGCCGTCGTCGAAGCGCCACCATCACCGCCAGCGCGACCAGGAACCCGCGCGATCCGACGCGGTTATCATGGATCCGGCAGCCGCAGCCGCCGCGAAGGGGATCGGAGCTCGTGAAGACCGCGTCGCCGACCGCGTCCATCGTGGGAACATCGTCGGGCGGGAGGTCGGCGTCGGGGGTGGCGTCCGGCCTCGCGTTCGGCGGCGACGCGTCGGGCGCGTCCAGGTCCGCGACGTCGGGCGGAGCCTCCGCGTCGATCGGTGGCGGCGGCGCAACGCAGCCTCCGGGCGTACAGACCCTGCCGCCCGCGGCGCAGTCCTCGGAGACGGGTCGTGCCCCCTCGCAGCGGAGGAAGCGCGTCCCCTCGCAACGGGGTCCCGGGAGGAGCGGCCGCATCAGCGCCGGGTCGCAGCGCAGGCAGTTGCACCCCTCGGTGTCGTTCTGCCACGCGCACACGCCGCCGCGCCCCAGGCACTCGGCTGTCATGGTGGCGCCGCCCTCGCACCAGCGCAGGGTCTCCCCCTCGCACCGGCCGCCATAGTCGAGCGCGCCGCAGCCGGGCGCCGGGGCGCGCGCGTAGGGTTCGTTGCCGTAGGCCGCGGGCTGCACCCACTGAACGGTCACCACGCGACGATCAAACATGAAACGACCTTTGTTCGTCGGGATGGCCTCAGCGCTTGCATCGGGTCTGCACGGGGCGGCAGCGTCGAACACGGGGCGGTGCCGCGTGTCGCGAGCCCGCGACCCCGTTTCGGCCATCCTAACAGCTCGACCTCGGAGGCCCGCATGTCTACCCGCGTGACCCCCGTGCTCCTCATCGTTGGAGCCCTCCCCTCGACCGCGTTCGCGCAGGTCGCCCCCGAGCCCGCGGAGCCCCGTCTCGGGCTGCGGGCGAGCGCAGAGCTCGGCTTCCTCGCGGTCCCCTCCCACTTCGTCCGCCTCGGCGCGGACGGCTCGCGTGTGAACTACGTCGAGGACGCCGAGCAGACCAACCTCTACACCTTCACGCGCCTCTCCATCGAGGTCGACGTCGACCGCCGCCACCTCGTCACGCTCCTCTACCAGCCGCTCGAGTTGGAGACGCGTGCGTCGCTCGCGCGCCCGCTCCGCATCGACGGCCTCGACTTCCCTGCCGAGACGCCGACGCGCTTCCGATACAGCTTCCCCTTCTTCCGCGCGAGCTGGGCGTACGACGTGCTGCCGGCGGCCGACCGGGAGCTCGCCTTCGGCGTAGGGCTCCAGCTACGCAACGCGGCGCTGGAGTTCGAGAGCGCCGACGGGCGGCTCTACCGAGGGCGCAACGACGTGGGGCCGGTGCCCCTGCTCCGCGCGCGCGGGCGCTTCCTTTTCGCGGCGTCGGCCTTCTTCGGCTTCGAGGTGGACGGCTTCTACGCGCCCATCTCCGTCCTCAACGGGAGCGACAACGAGGTGGTGGGGGCCATCGCCGACGCCAGCGTCCGCGTCGGCTGGAGGGCGCTCCCGCACGTCGAGACCTTCGTGAACCTGCGCTACCTCGGAGGCGGCGCCTCGGGCGCGGGCGACCCCACGCCCACGAGCGACGGACACCAGTCCAACTGGCTCCACTTCGTGACCCTCTCGCTCGGCGCGACGCTCGACTCGCGACGGTAGCGCTCGCGACGCGCCGTCCGGTCAAGGCTCGCCCGGCGGGCGAAGCGCGCCCGATCCCGTTCTCACCGCACGGCTCCAGCGCCCGGGGGGGCTCGGGCGTCGCGCGGCGCCACCGCCGCATCGGTCCGCGCCGCGCGGTCGTCGACCGGGATGTCCGCGTGGGCGACGTCGACCGCGGTCGCGTCGCCGGCCACCGGGGCACCGGGCGATCCGGTCTCGGGGGCTGCTACCGGCGCACCCGGCGAGAGCGAAGATCGGCGGCCACCCCCTCGCTTGCGTCGCCATCACAGCCATCCTACACCCCGCCGCGAGCGCACGACAGAGTGGGGCAGCGAGGGTGACCGGAAGCTCACCGGGGAGGCGGGGCTCGATCACCACCTCGTGCTCGCGACGGCGCTCCGGCTCCAGCCGTCGCCGCGGCTCACGCGCTCCCCCTCTCGACGGCCGTCGTGGGTCGCATCGGCATCAGCATCGCGCGCTCCTCGCCGCCCTCGCGCCACAGCAACAGGCACCAGAGTTGTCCCGCCTCGACGGGCTCCTCGAGCACGTGCGCGATCGACGGCGCCTCGTGCACGGCCACGCCCGCAACGACCCCTAGCGGGAGCACGGCGCACCGCACGCCGGCCTGCGTCGTGTGGGGCTCGGCAGCCAGCGGCCATTGGACCCCGGACGCGGCGACGATGGCGGCGACTTCGCCTCGCGCGGCTGCGAACTGGTAGCCGAGCGCTCGCGTCGCCGCGGCGAGGAGCACGACGACGACGCCGGGAAGGATCTCGCGTGCGACCGTCACGGGGCTGCCTCCCGCGGAGGGGCGCTCCACCCCACGCGGAACTCCAACCACGGGCGCACCGCATCGAGCGCCGGGTCCGCCGCAAGCCACCACGCCTCGAAGGCCGCCGGATGAACCTCCGCCTCGTCGGCCGAGAGGCCGCCGTAGACCCGCCGTTCCTCAGCGCATATGCACGAGGTGCTCGACGTCCCGAGTGGGTAACGGTAGCGCACCATGGGTCACGCCATGCTGCCGGGGCTCGAGCGTCGCCAGAGCCGCGCGTGGTCGCGCACGTAGTCCGCGAGCGTGCGGGGCGCGCGGCCGAGGATGGCCCCGAGGGTCGGGTCGACGGCGGCGCCCTGGCCGAAGCGTAGCCCCACGTGGAGCACCGTCTGGACCGCGATCTGCGCGAGTGGCATCCCGCGCGAGCGGAGGTGACGCGCGTAGCCGAGCACGCTCGCCGGGACGTACTCGATGGACCGCGCGAGCGCCGACGAGAGGGTCGCCGCCGCCTCGGCGAAGGTGACCGCCGCACCATCGCCCGCGGGAACGTAGAGGCGGTCGTCCTCGGCGACGTCGCGCCGGTAGGCGTCGCCGAGGTTCTGCGCGAAGAAGCCGGGCCGCAGCATGGTCCAGGCGAGGTGGGTGGTGCGCAGGTGCGCCTCGACCGCGTGGTGTGGGATCAGGCGATTGGCGTCTGCCTCCGCCACCGAGAGGAAGACCACCTGCTCGACGCCTCGCGCGGCGGCCGCGTCCACGAGCGGCAGGAGCGTGTCGCGCACGTTCGAGATGGCGGGCGGCCGCATCAAGAAGAGCCCGCGCGCGCCTTCGACCGCGCGGTCGAAGGTCTCGGGGCGGCCGTAGTCCAGTG
>CAZHGG010000622.1:0-4424 GCA_964531755.1 uncultured Polyangiaceae bacterium | reverse complement strand
CTCGGCGCGAAATACACGCTCGGCCGCAAGCGCGGCTCCGGCGGCCTCGGCGCGGTGTCCGCGGCCGAGCACGCGCCCGACGGCCGCGAGGTGGCCGTGAAGGTGCTGCGCGGGGCGGCGGCCCGCGACGGCAGCGAGATCGCTCGCCTGCGGCGCGAGGCCCACATCCAGGTGCACGTCGACCACCCGAACGTCGCGAGGGTGCTCGACCTCGACCAGATGCCCGACGGCTCGATGTACGTCGTCATGGAGCGGCTGCATGGCAAGTCGCTCGCCGACAAGCTCGGCCGTGAGTACGTGGTCACCCCCGCGTTCGGCGTGCCGGTGTTCATGGACGTGTGCAAGGCGCTGGCCGCCGCCCACTCGAAGGACGTGGTGCACCGCGATTTGAAGCCCGGGAACGTGTTCCTCTGCGACGACGGCAGCGCGAAGGTGCTCGACTTCGGCATGGGCAAGCTCACCTCGGCCGAGTCGCTCACCCAGGCCGGCTACACCCTCGGGACGCCCGAGTACATGGCGCCCGAGCAGTGCATCGGCGCCGCCGTGGAGCCGCGCACCGATCTCTACGCCCTCGGCGTGCTCATGTACGAGGCGCTCACCGGCGAGCTGCCCATCCAGGCGCCCAACCGCCGCGATCTGCTCGACATGCACCAGCGCACGCAGCCGACGCCCATGCGCATGCGCCGGCCCGATCTCGACCTGCCACAGGCGCTCGACGAGCTCGTGCTCAAGTGCCTGAAGAAGAAGATCAGCGATCGCCCGAAGGACGCGGCCGAGCTCGAGCGCATGCTCGGCGCCATCCCGCTCGAGGGGCTCCCGCTGAAGTACCCGGCGGGGGTGGGGCGCAAGAAGAACACACGCCCGCTGCCGGTGCCCGCCGCCCGCGAGGAGGAGGGCACGCTCGACAAGGTGCTCGTGCCCCCGCCGCCGAGCCGCCCCGAGGGCTGACCGATTTCCGGGGTGCGGACGCGGTCGACTCGCTAGATTCGAGGCGTGGCCCGCCCCTCGTCGCTCCCGCCCGCGCCCTCGTCCATGCTCGACGCCGAGGGGCGCCCCGTGCTCGGGGCGTTCAGCGGACCGCTCCCGCCGGTGCGCCTCGGGGCGGCGCACGACGGGCTCCGCGCGCGCACCTTCCGCCGCAAGCGCTGGCTCTTCTTGTCCATCCAGACCGAAGGCTGGCTGTTCGGCATGGCCGTGGTGCACCTCGGGTACATCGCGAAGAGCTTCGCGTACGCGTTCGAGGGGGCGAGCCGCCGCATCGTCGCCACCAAGACCTCGCTCGGCCCCACCGCCGCGTGCCGCGTGAGCGAGACGTGGGGGCCGGGCTCGGTCGCCAGCTACCGGTTCGGCGGCCTGCAGACCCGCCTCGCCCGCGCCGAGCCCACGCCCAGCTCGCGCGGGGAGCTGCGGGCCTCGGTCTCCGCCGCGGGGCTCGAGCTCGCGGCGTCGGTCGACCTCGACTGCGCGCCGGCCACCCTCGCGGTCGTCGTGCACCCCGACGGTGACCCGGCGGTGCTCAACGCCAACGAGAAGCGCCTGCTGCTCCCCACGCGGGGCGTGGCCACCGTGAACGGCCGCGAGGTCTCGCTCGACGGCGGCTTCGGCGCGTACGACTACACGCACGGCGTGCTGCCCCGGCGCACGCAGTGGCGGTGGGTGTCGTTCGCGGGGCGCACGGTCGACGGGCTCGCGCTCGGCCTGAACCTCGTCGAGGGCTTCAACGGTGAGTCGGAGTGCGCCGCGTGGCTGAGCGACGGGCGCGACGAGCTCGTGCCGCTCGGGGAAGCAATCGTGTCGTACGACCGTAGGAACCCTCGCTCGAGCTGGTCGGTCAAGACCCGCTGCGGCGCCGTCGATCTCACGCTCGACGTCGGCGATCTCCACCAAGAGACCACCAACTTCAAGCTCGTCGCGGCGAGCTTCACCCAGGCGACGGGTCACTACAGCGGCACCGTCACCCTGCCGGGGCGCGCGCCCCTCCGGCTCGAGGGCGTCCTCGGCGTCGCGGAAGACCAAAACACCTTGTGGTAGAAGACCCCGTGACGCCGCTCGCTCCTCGCGCTCCTCACGCTCCTCGCGCCGCGCTCGCCGCCGCGTCCGCGGCGCTCCTCGTGACGGTGGCCGCGTGCGCCCCTGGAGCCGCGGCCCAGGCGGTCACGCCCAACGCGGGGCACGACACGGCGCCGCTCGCGCGCTGCACCGTCGCCGCGAGCCACGACCAGCCCCTCGTGACCGAGTGGCCCGCGTCCTACAAGGCGCGCCTCGAGGCGGTGCTCCTCGAGGGCGCCGTCGCGGTGGAGTACTCGGGGTGCGAGCTGCGCATCGTCGACACCTGCCGCATCCCGGGCGCCTACACCTGGAAGAAGACCACGCTCTCGACCGACACCACCGACATCCAAGACGAGGACGATCTCTACGCGAAGCTGCCGCTCGGCGCCCTCACCCTCTCCGGTCAGCTCAAGACCTCGGGCTCGCTGCACGTGATGACCTCCGTGTCCGGCCAGATGCAGCTCGTCAGCCGCCCGGGCGACGACGCGACGCGCGGCGCGGAGTGCCAGAAGGCCACGCACCTGGTCACGGCGCTCAGCATCGGCGCGTTCAAGCTCGTCGCGGGCGGCGCGGCGTCGGCGACCGTCGGCGCCGAGAGCGGCGCCCTCGGCGTGCGCGGCACGGGCGCGCAGAAGAAGGCGGTGCTGCGCTCCGCCGGCGACCCCGAGGGCTGCGCGCGCGCTACGCAGGCGGAGCCCAACGCCGACTGCCGCTCCCCCATCCAAATTTTCCTGACGCCCATCCGCCGATCGGTGCCGCTCAACACGCTGTCGCCGCTCCCCGACGAAAAAGGCTGAGGTATCATGCTTTTGCGTCACGTCCGCCGCCTCCGCGCGCGGCGCCGCGCCGCCCTCGTGCTCGGCGCGGCGCTCACGGCGCTCGCCGCGCCGGCGTGCGGGCGCTCGTTCCCCACGCCCTTCACGGCCGCCGATCTGGCGCGCGAGGGCTCGGGCGCGGCGCTCACGCACTACCTCCACCAGCCCGGCGCCACGGCCACCGTGTGCGATCGGCGCGCGCGGGGCGACGGGTTCCGCGGCGAGTCTCGCGAGGACTTCGAGGCGCTCGCCGGCGGCCTCCTCTCCGGCAAGGTCGCGCCGGGGCTGTGGCAGCGGTGCGCGATGCTCATGCTCGAGAGCCTCCCGGCGGGAGAGGCCGCGTCGCTCCTCGACGAGCTCGCGCACGCCTACCGCACGTTGGTCTCGCGGAGCGCCGTCGAGACCGACGCGGCCGAGCGCGCGCGCCTCGAGGCGCTCCACAAAACGCTCCTCTTCCGGCCGCGCGGCACGGCGCCCCACCCGGAGGCCGTGGCCGACGACGTCGCGAAGCTCACCGCCGCGCTCGAAAAGGGCCGCCTCGGGCCCATCGCTGCCCGGTATGGGCGCGATCTCCTGCTCGACATCGACCTCGACCGCGGCGTGCTCTCCGGCGCGCCCGTCACCGTCGCCACGCTCGACGCGCTCTTCACCCGCAAAGACGAGCTGCTCCTCCGGCGCGTCGCGCAGCGCGTGCCCGACGCCGCCGTGCGAGACGAGGCGCGGCGCCGCATCGTCCGCTTGCACGTGGCCGCGAGCACCTCGGCTTACGTCCGCGCCCACCCCGACGAGACCCAGACGCGCGTGATGGCGGAGGGGCGAAACCCGGTCGACCTCGGACAGCACCCCCCCACGGCCGGCTGGGTCGACGAGGAGCGGCTCCGCGTCCGCGGCCTGCTCGTGCGGCAGAACGTGTGGAAGCAGACCTCCACGCTGCTCGCGGTGGAGGGCGCGGCGCGCTCCTCCGGCGGCGCGCAGGTGCTCCCGTCGATCGAGCTGCGCGGGGCCCTCTTCGTGCGCGCGACCGGCTTCGAGGAGCCCCTCACCGTGTGCGCCCCCGCCGACGCGCTCGACGTGACCCCCTGCGTGCTGCCGAGCGAGGTGCGCCCGGCGATCCCCATCGTGCAGGTCGACGCGCAGGGGCTCCTCCATTTCGTCGAGCGCATCGCCACGCGCGACGCCCTGAAGCTCGTGTACAATACACCGAATCTGCCGCTCCCGTTCTTGGTGCACGAGAAGGAGCTGTTCACGCTCGAGTGGCCCATCCGCTTCGAGCGCCCGAGCCCCATCGTGTTCACCGGCCCGACGAGCGGGCGCGGCCCCGATCTCCGCGTGTCGCTCCAGCGGCGCTACTCGCCCCGCGTGCTCTTCGAGGTCACTGGCCCCGAAGGGCCGCTCGTCGGCGTGGTCGCGGCCGACGACCTCGAGGCCTTCACGATCGCGACGCGCGGAGGCGCCGGCCCGGCGGGCGCGCGCGGCACCGACGGCGCGCGCGGGTCGAACGGCTCGAGCGGCTCGGCGACCTCATGCCCGGGCAGCCCGGGGACCAGCGGCGGCGCGGGC
>CAZHGG010000621.1:0-4428 GCA_964531755.1 uncultured Polyangiaceae bacterium | reverse complement strand
CAGGTCGAGGCGCCCTCGCAGGCGCGACCCGGGTCGTCCCCGGCCCCGGCCCCGCCGGTCCCTCCGGCGCCCACGCCCAGCACGGTGCTCGTGCACTTTGCTCCCTCGGAGCCGCACATGGTGCTCGAGCGCGCGCCCGACGTGCGACGCGGCGACCGCACCGACCACGAGGGCTGGACGGCCATCTGCCTCACGGGCTGCACGGTCGAGCTCGACCGGCGCGCGCGCTACCAGGTCGGCGGGACGTACGTCTCGCCCGCGTACGTGCCGCTCCCGCCGGGCCCCGGCCCCTTCACCGTGCGCGCGACGCCAGGCTCGCTCCGCGCCAGCGAGTTCGGCCTCGGGTGGCTCGTCGCGGGCGCCGCGGCCTTCGTGGTCGGCGGGTCGACCGCGGCGATCATGGGCACGGGCGGCGCGCTGAAGAACGTGGAGGACGGCTCGGCCACGCAGCTCGTGTTCGTCTCCGCCCTCGCGGTGGGCGCGGTCGGCCTCGTGCTCACCGTCACCTCCCTCGCGTTCCGCGCGGGAGGCGACACCGAGGTGCGCGTGGAGCCGAGCCCCCGGTAGTCACCGGCTCGCGGCGCGCGCAGCCCTCGAACGAGGGGCCAGTCAGCGGCCCACGAACTCCGCGACGAGCCGCTCGAGGGTCTCCTCGTCCGCGAAGATCTCCTCGACGCGTGGATCCTCCATCAAGAAGCGGGTCACCTCGCCGAGTGCGTCTCGACGCTTCGCGAGGCGAGGACGCAGCGCCTCTGCCAGCTCGGACGCGGGGGTCGTCGCCGCGAGCGCGAGGAACCTCGCCTCGAGCAGCGCCTGCACCAACCGCGCGCTCGCGTCGACCGCCTGCCGCGGCGCCCCCGGGGGTGGCGCCGCGCTAGGGAGGGCGATGCGCCCGGCCTGCATGCTCGCGACCGTCCTGTCGAGGAGCTCGGCCAGCGAGGGCGCGACGAGCTCGACGTACTTCTCGTCGGGGTCCTGATCGTCCCACATGAGGACGGCGCCCCCGAGCGTCTCGAGGAACAGCGTCCGTCCGCCCGCTTCGTAGGCCTCGTCGTCGTCGTCGTCGTCGTCGCCGTCGTCGCCGTCGTCGCCGCTCACGCTCGCCACGGCGAACGGCAGGTAGAACGTCGCCTCCGCGCCCCCGCCGCTACGCCGAAACGAGTAGGTCGCGGTGGCCTCGGCTGGCTGTGCGTCGCCGCCGACCCCGAGCGCCCTCTCCATGCGCCGCTCGCCCGCCACCGCGCCAGGGCGCACCATCGCCGCGAGCGAGAGGAACGTGTGCGCGCGTGCTGGCTCCCCCACGAGGTAGTCCGCGCACTCGTGGTCGAGGAGCCTCGCGAAGAAGGTCCCCGCGCCTCGCTGCCCGTTGTGCCAGGAGTACAGCGCGCGCAGATCGTGGGGGATGCGTGTCCCGAGCTGCGAGGCCGCCCAGTGGAGCTGCGTGTGCTTCGCGCCTGGGCCCAGCCCACGCTTGAGCGCGCCGCGCACGCGCGAGGGCGCGCCGAGGAGCCACGCGTCGAGCTCGCCCAGCGCTCTCTTGACCTCCGCGGCGCGGGTGCGCTCTGGCGAAATCATCTTCCCGTCGGGGCCGCGCGGCGAGCGCAAGACGGGCCACGCGAGTGGTGAGGATGACGCGGCCGAGCGGCCCCGCGCCGCTCCGAGTGGTCCCTGCCCACGTCAGTCCTCGTCTGTGGCGCGCAGCTTCGCGAGCACCGAGAAGTCCTCGAGCGTCGAGGTGTCGCCCTTGGTCTCCGTGGCGCCGCTCGCGATCTCCTTGAGCAGCCGCCGCATGATCTTGCCGCTGCGGGTCTTCGGCAGAGCGTCCGCGAAGCGGACCTCGTCCGGCCGGGCGAACTTGCCGATCTCGCGATCGATGTGCTCGACGAGCTTGGTCTTCATCGCCTTGTCGGCGGTCTGCCCGCCCTTCAGCGTGACGAACACGACGATGGCCTGGCCCTTGAGGTCGTCGGGCTTGCCCACCGCGGCCGACTCCGCGACGGCCGGGTGGCTCCCGAGCGCGCTCTCGAGCTCGGCCGTGCCGATGCGGTGGCCGGCGACGTTGAGCACGTCGTCGATCCGGCCCACCACCCAGAAGTACCCGTCTTCGTCGCAGCGCGCGCCGTCGCCGGTGAAGTACACGCCCGGCATCTGCGACCAGTAGGCCGACTTGTAGCGCGCGTCGTCGTTGTAGAGCGTGCGGGCCATCGAGGGCCACGGCCGGCGGATCACGAGCTTGCCGCTCTCCCCGGCCGGGCACCGCTCCCCGCTGTCTTTCACCACTTGAATGTCGATGCCGAACATCGGCAGGCCGGTGGCGCCGGGCTTCGAGTAACACGCGCCGGGCAGCGTCGTGAGCATCACGCTGCCGGTCTCGGTCTGCCACCAGGTGTCCACGATGGGGCAGCGGCCCCCGCCGATCACGCGGTGGTACCAGGTCCACGCCTCCGGGTTGATGGGCTCGCCCACGCTGCCGAGCAGGCGGAGGCTCGACAGGTCGGCCTTCTGCGGCCACTCGTCGCCCCAGCGGATGAAGGCGCGGATGGCGGTGGGCGCGGTGTAGAGGATCGTGACGCCGTGCTTCTCGATGATGCTCCAGAAGCGGCCCGGATCCGGGAAGTTCGGCGCCCCCTCGTACATGAGGCACGACGCGCCGTTCGAGAGCGGGCCGTACACGATGTAGCTGTGGCCGGTGACCCAGCCCACGTCGGCCGTGCACCAGTAAAGATCCTTGTCTTTCAGATCGAACACGTGCTTCGACGTCACGTGCGCCCCGGCGAGGTAGCCGGCGGTGGTGTGCAGCACGCCCTTCGGCTTGCCCGTGGAGCCCGACGTGTAGAGCACGAAGAGGGGGTGCTCGGCGTCGAACGCGTCGGGGGCCTTCGCCTTCGCCAGGCTCTCGGCCGAGGGCTTGCGGGCGAGGAGCATGTCCCAGGTGTGGTCGCGGTCGTCGACGAGCGAGATGGGCGCGAGGTTCTTGCCGATTCGCTCGAAGACGACCACGTGCTCGACCGTGGGCGTGTGCTCGAGGGCCGCGTCGGCCATCTTCTTCAGCGGCACCACGTTGCCGCGGCGCCACGCGCCGTCTTGGGTGATGAGCGCCTTCGCGCCGAGGTCGTTGATGCGATCGCGCAGCGCCTCCGACGAGAAGCCGCCGAAGACGACCGAGTGCGTCGCGCCGATGCGCGCGCACGCGAGCATGGCGATGGCGGCCTCCGGCACCATGCCCATGTAGATCGCCACGCGATCGCCCGCTTGGATGCCGAGGTCGAGGAGCGCCGCGGTGAGGCGCACCACCTCGCGGTGGAGCTCGAAATAGGTGATGGTGCGCGAGTCGCCGGGCTCGCCCTCGAACACGATGGCGGCGCGCGTCCGCGCCGACGTGGTGAGGTGCCGGTCGAGGCAGCTCTCGGTGAGGTTCAGCTCCGCGCCGACGAAGAACTTCGCCTTGGGCAGCTCCCACTCGGAGAACGCGCGCCACGTCTTTCGGAACACGAGGTCCTGCGTCTGTGCGCGCCAGAAGGTGTCCGGGTCCTCGAGCGACTGCGCGTGGAGCGACGCGTACTCGGCGTGCGAGCGCACGCTGGCCGTCTCCGAGAACGTGCTCGCGGGCACGAAGCGCTCTTGCTTCTGGGGCGACTCAGGCTTTTCGGACATGGGGCTCTCCACTCCAGGGTTGCGGGCGCCGCACGGCGCGAGGTGGCGCTACTCTAATTCAGCCGCGCCGCGGGCTGCCACCGAAGTTGCCCGGGGGAGCGCCGTCGAGCGCGCCCTCGAGGACGAGCGTGTACAGGCGATCTTCGCCCACGCCGCGCTGCGCGACCTCCGCGGGCTCACGCGTGAAGCCCGCGGCCTCGTAGAGCCGGACGGCGCTCGTGAAGACGGTGCGCGTGCGCAGCCCGACCCGCGTGAGCCCCTCGCTCCTCGCGACCTCGAGGAGGCGCCCGAGCAGCGCGCGGCCGAGCCCCTCGCCGCGGGCCTCCGGCGCGACGAAGAGCTTCGAGATCCAGCCGCCCGAGTCCCACGGCTCGAGGCACGCCACCCCGACGATCGCGCCGCCGGGCCGCGCGGCGACGAGGTCGACGTAGCGCCCGCCCAGCTCCCCGCGCGACCCGAGGCCGAACACGTCGCGGTCGGCGCCGTCGGGCTCGGGCTCGATCCCGTGCTCGCGGAGCGCCGCGAACACGAGGGCCGCGCACGCGTCGACGTCCGCGGGGGTCGCTCTCCGGATCGTATGGTTGTCCGGCATGGACGTAGCGTACCTTGTGCGCATGCACACAGGGTCGACCAGGTTCGCGCGCGCCGCGGCGATCGCGCTCGCCCTCGCCGTGTCCGCGCCGTCCGTGGCGCTCGGGCAAGACGCCGACGACGAGCCGCGGGCCGCCCCCGCGCCGCTCCCCCGAGATCCCGCCAAGGCGCAGCAGGCCGCGG
>CAZHGG010000620.1:0-4435 GCA_964531755.1 uncultured Polyangiaceae bacterium | reverse complement strand
GCGTCGGGCGAGCTCGCGTCGGCCGCGGCGCCGTCGCCCGCTGCCGCGGCGTCCTGCGCGCCGGGCGCGGGCGTCGTCGTCGCGCTGCGCGCGGCCGCGAGCGCCGAGACCACGAAAAAGAGCGCCGCCGCGCCGCCCGCGAGACCCGTCCTCATGGCGCCACCGTACCTCATCGCGGAGGCTCGCGGGGCTCGGTGGCGACCCGCGCGTGGGCAGCGACCCAAGCGAGGGCGTCTGCGAGCCCCTCCGGCTTGCGAAAAACCGGCCCGAGCCGCCGCGCCTCGGTCGTGTCGGGGGAGGCGGTGAAGAACGCGATCGGCAGGGCGGGGGTGCGCTCGCGCAGGTGCTCGGCGAGCTGCGTCCCGGAGCCGTCCCCGAGGTCGAGGTCGACGAGGGCGCAGGCCACCGGCGCGCGCAGCGCTCGCCCGGCGGACAGAGACACGACGTAGGTCACAGGGAGGCCCCGCTTCTCGAGCTCCCGCGCGAGCACGAGCCGTGTGAGCGCGCAGTCGTCCGCGATGACGATCATCCGCACAGCGTAGCGCAGGTCGCCGCGCCGAAAAGGAGCGCGCGGGCGGCGTCGCGCTCCACTCGGGTGCGCGGGCCGCCCGCGTCGGGCCGAGTCCCCGTGGAAAATGCGGCTCGCGACCTTGGCACGGCCCGCGCAAGGAGGCCCTCGTCGAACGAACGACGGCGCGGGAGAACAAGAAGATGGAAGTCACATTCTTTGGGGTCCGGGGGAGCATCGCGTCGCCCGGCGTACGCACGGCGGCCGTGGGCGGAAACACGAGCACTGTCGAGGTGTTGGCGGGCGGACGACGCCTGGTCCTCGACGCCGGCACGGGGCTCCGCGACCTCGGGCAGCGGCTCGCCGCGCGGGGCGAGGCGCAGGACCTCACGCTGCTGCTCAGCCACTACCACTGGGACCACATCCAGGGCCTCCCGTTCTTCGCGCCGCTCTACCAGCCGAGCACGCGGCTAGAAATCGTGGGGCAGCGCTGCGGCCTCCATGGGGTGCGCGAGGCGCTGGAGCACCAGATGACCGCGCCGGTCTTCCCCGTGCGCCTCTCCGAGGTGCCGGCGACGCTGGCGCCGCGAGAGGTCGCGCCGGGCGACGCGTTCTCGGTCGGCGACGTGCGGGTGCGGGTCGTGGGAGGCAACCACCCCGGCGGCGTGCTCGCGTACCGCCTCGATCTCGGCGACGTGAGCCTCGTCTACGCGACGGACACGGAGCACGGCGCGGGGGTTGATCCCGAGCTCCGCGCGCTGGCGGAGGGCGCGACGCTGCTCATCTACGACGCGCAGTATACGGTCGACGAGTACGCCGGCGTCGGCGGCCGACCGCAGCGTGTCGGCTGGGGTCACTCGACCAACGTCGCGGCGGCCGAGCTCGCGCGCGCCGCGGGCGTCTCCTCGCTGGCGCTCTTCCATCACGACCCCGCGCGCGACGACGTCGGCGTCCTCGCGCTCGAGGCCGCGACGCGCGCCCTCTTCCCCGCGACCTTCGCCGCCAGGGAGGGGATGGTCCTGCGGCTCGGCGGCGAGGGCGCCCCGGGCTCCGCCGTCCGAGGCGCGGTCCAGCGCGTGAGCGAGGCCGCCTGAGCAGCGCCGGCGTGGTAACCTCCCCAGCGCCCGATCCCTGCTGGCCGTCCCTCTCGCGACGACCGCCGAGCGCCATGTCCGATCGCCTCTCGCTCCTCGTCGATCTCGCCACGCTGCTCGGCCGCGAGGTGGACTTCGACGCGATCCTGCTGGCCGCCTGCGAGCGGGTGGCGGAGGCGCTCGGCGCGGAGCGGGCCACGGTGTGGCTCGTCGACGCGGATCGCGGCGACCTCGTGAGCCGCTTCGCCCTGTCGTCGGAGCTTTCGGCGCTGCGCCTGCCCATGGGCCGCGGCATCGCGGGGTGGGTCGCGGTCGAGGGGCGCTCCGCGCGCGTCCCGGTCGCCGCCGAGGACCCGCGCTTCTCCCCCGAGACCGACCAGCGCACCGGGTTCGTCACGCGGGCCGTCCTCGCCGTGCCGCTGCGGGAGGAGCCGCGCGCGCCGGTGCGCGGAGTGCTCCAGCTCTTGAACCGACGGAGCGGGGGGCCGTTCGACGCGGACGACGAGCGCTACCTCGAGGCCCTCGGGCAGCAGCTCGCGCGCGCCCTCGCGATGACCACCCTCCGCGCCCGCGACGCCGAGGTGCCCGGCGTGACCCTCCGCGGGCCCATCAACCGCATCGTGGGCTCGAGCCCCGGCCTCGCCCCGGTCTACGAGCGCGTCTCGCTGGCCGCCAAGACGCGCGCGCACGTGCTCCTGCGCGGCGAGACGGGCACCGGCAAGGGGCTGTTCGCCCGCGCGATCCACGCCAACTCAGACCGCCAGGCGAGGCCGTTCGTCGTCGTCGACTGCACGACGCTGCCGCCTCCGCTCGTCGAGAGCGAGCTCTTCGGGCATGAGCGCGGCGCCTTCACGGGCGCGGATCGCCGCGTCTCCGGCAAGGTGGAGCTCGCGCACGGCGGCACGCTCTTCCTCGACGAGATCGGGGACCTCCCGCTCGAGAGCCAGGGCAAGCTCCTGCGCTTCCTCCAGGAGGGCGCCTTCGAGCGCGTGGGCGGTCGCGCGACGCTGGAGACAGACGCGCGCATCGTCGCGGCGACCCATCGCGATCTGGAGGGGCTCGTCCGCGAGCAGCGCTTTCGTCAGGATCTCTACTACCGGCTCCGGGTCGTCGAGATCGTGCTGCCCCCCCTCCGCGCTCGAGGGCGGGAGGAGGTGCTCGAGCTCGCTCGCCACTTCGCCGACGGGTTCGGGCGGAAGTACGGTCGCCCCAACCCCAGGCTCTCGCCGGAGCTCGTCCTGTGGCTCTCCGAGCACCGCTTTCCGGGGAACGTGCGCGAGCTCGAGAACATCATCGAGAGCGCGGTGGCGCTCTCGCCGAACGGGCTCCTCGCGGCGCCGGAAGGCGCGCCCCGGGGCCCGCGCCACTCGGCCGCGCCTGCGCCGGGGGTCGCGCTCCCCCTCGGTCTGACCCTGGAGGAGGCGGCGCGTCGCTACGCCGAGGCGTCGCTCGACGCGGCCGGAGGCGTGAAGACCGACGCGGCCCGCGGCCTCGGCATCTCCAGGAACACGCTCGCGCGGGCGCTGAAGAAGCGTGATGGTCGCGTGACGAATAGACCGGGCAGGCGATAGGCTCCCCTCGGGGGATGTCACACACGCTCTGTCTCACGTGCGCCGCGGTCGTGGAGAGCGGGCCCCGCTGCGGCGCCTGCGGGGCGGTCGCCGTCCCCCCGACGCGCGCGAACGTCGAGCGAGCGCTGGACGCGCGCGTGCGTGTGGCGATCGACGTCTGGGAGGCCGAGGGCGTGCTGGAGGAGGGACAGGCTGCGCGGCTGCGCGACGCGCCGTCGCGGGCCAGCGGCGCGCGGGCCGAGCGTGCCGAGCTTGCCGCGGAGGTGCCCGGCGTGTTCGAGCGCCTCTCGGCCCAGCGGCGGGAGATCGCGACGCGGTGGGAGGCGGCGGTCGCGCGCCTCGAGGCGGACGCCGCGCCTCCGGCGGACGCGGACGGCAGCGCGGCCCGCGCGCTCTCTCCGGGCGACGGCCGCGACGCGGTCGAGGTCGGCGAGGGCCTCTACGGTGGCAAGGGCCCCGGCGACGCCGCGGTCGGCGCGGGGGTCGGCGCGCTCCTCGGCCTGGAGGAGCTCGGCCCTCCGTCCTCCACGCCGAGCCATGGCTCGCCGCGGACCGAGGCGCTCTCCCCGGGCGGGCTCTTCGCCGAATACGCCTGGTGGTTCCTGGGCACGCTGCTCGTGCTCGCGGGCTCGGCGATGGGCGTGCGGGAGGCGTGGCGCGCGCTCGCCGGCCCCCCTCGGCAGATCGTCGTGGCCGGCGCGCTGTTCGGCTACCACGCCATGTTCCTCGGCCTGTCCGCCCTCGTGGCGAGGCGGAGCGCGCGCGCGGGCGGGGTGCTCGCGGCGATCGCGGTCGGCCTGCTCCCGACCGTGTTCGTGGCGCTCGCGGCGCTCGTCGACGGGTCGCGCGCCCTCGGGCTCGGCGTCTCGGCGCTGGTGGTCGCCCTGTCGATCGCGAGCCTCGGCCACGCCGCGAAGCGGTTCGCCACCGCGGCGTGGGTGCTCCCGGCCGCGGTGGTCCCGTCGCTCGTGGTGGAGCTCTTCGTCGGCTCAGGCGCGTCCGCCGAGGCGCGCGTCGCCGCGCCGTTCGTGGGGGTCGCCACCGTGGCGCTCGCGGGGCGCCGGCTCGCGCGTGATGGCGCCGGCGTCGCGCCGTTTGCGTCCGCGTTGTACGCGGGGCTGTCGCTCGCGCTGCTCTCGCTGGTGGGGGCGCCCGGGACCGAGCCGGCGCGGATCGAGGCCGGGAGCCTCGCCGCGGCAGGCGTGTGGCTCTACGTCTTGGCGCTATGCGCGCTCGTCGCGCACACGCTGGGCGCCGCGCCC
>CAZHGG010000619.1:0-4438 GCA_964531755.1 uncultured Polyangiaceae bacterium | reverse complement strand
CGCAGCCCCCGAGCTCCCGCAACCCACGCCCGGCCGCCCCCTCGCGCTCGCGGGGAGCCCGCCGGCGCCTCAGCCCGCGCAGCCCGCGCAGGCGCCAGCGGGCGACGATCCTCGCGAAGCCGACGTCCCCGCGCTCCTCGCGGCGACGCTGTCGGCGCTCCAGCAGAACCGCGACGCGGAGGCGGCCGCCGCCGCGATCGTGCCCTATCTGCACAAGAGCCTCCTCGACGCGACGGGCGCGCGCCTCACGACCGACGTGCGCTCCTTCAGCTTCAAGAAGGCCCACGAGGCCGCCGGGCTCTACGCCGTGCCCGTCACGATCACCCGCGTCCGCCCGAGCGCGGTGACCGCGATTGGCCACGGCCCCACCGGCGAGCAGGGGCGCTCGGTGGACTACTTCGTCGCGAAGCGCGCGGGAGTCGCCGGCATGCCCGCCCCCGTCACGGTCTTCTTCCCAGTCGGCGGAGGCCCGCCGAAGGTGGCCTATCTGGGCAGCCTCTAGCCAACCCAAATAACGAGGTTGGCGAGTGTCGGGCGACTACCTCTCTCGCGGGCGCGCGTGGCTCGGGAGCAGATCGCCCGAGACGTTCAGCGCGACGATGACGTAGGGCACCGCCTGCGAGACGTCTTGGCCGGTGCGGTAGGGCGACTTGAGCCACCAGTTCGCCAGGAAGAGGACGGTCGGCTCGAAGGCCGCGCCGTCGGGCTTGCGGAAAGTCCACGCGGCCAGGGGACCTGCGCGATGCAGCGCGGCGCCGCCGTTGGTGGCGTCGTCGCCGGGGGCGAAGTGCTCGGACGCCGCGAACGCCTTGCTCGTCGACCACCGCACGCCCACCGTGAGGCGGCTATCGAGCGCCTGCACGAGCAGGTCGGCGTCGTTGTGCGCCCACCACCCTCCGTCGCCGACGAGCAGGTCGTAGTAAATGTCGTAGAATGTGCGATCGCCTGCGCGCAGCTTCATGTCCGGACGCCCGGCGCGCACTTGGTCCCGGAAGACGATCGGGCCCGCCTTCAGCTGGACGTTCGCCCCGACGAGCAGCTGCGTCCCGGTGGTCGCGTAGTTCTTCGTGGCGGCGTCCCCCTTCGAAAGCGCGCGGAGGCTCGTGTCCGAGTAGCTCACCTTGGCGCGATCAGCGGTAGGGAACGACTGGAGCAGGTTGAACGACCCGAAATACCCGATGAGCTCGTATTGCGCCCAGAGCGTGAGGAAGCTCGCCGGCTGGACCTCGACGATGGGGCCAATGCGCGCGAACGCCGCGCTCAGCGTGGGCGCGAGGCCGACGGAGACGAAGTTGTCGCGCAGGGCGACGCTCGGGTGCTCGTAAAGGCGGTATCGGTACGAGAGGCGCGCGTCGGTGATGAGCCCCAGCGGATTGACCCGCACGAGCGTGAGGTCCTTGTAGACGATGCGGTGCTTGGGTGGCCCGCCGTCGCGGTAGCCTTGGGCGCGCGCGGGGGGCGGGGCGAGCAGCGCCGCGAGCGCTGGGAGCAGGGCGAAGAGCGGCGTCGTCCTGCGCATGGGCCATGGTGACGCAAAGCGGGGGCGCGCACAACCCGCGCGCGGTCGGGCCTCGCGGCGGTGGGCGAGGCGGCCCGCGGCGCTCGGCTCAGCCCGTTCACCCAGGTCGAGCTCTGAGAGCGCCGCGGGCCGGGCGGCGGTCGCGCGCCTCGTCAGCCGCCCGCCGCCCCCACGTCGAGCCACGTGACCTGCCCCGCCCAGTCCACGCTGCCGACGAGCCGCCTCCCCTCGTGCACCGTCGCCGCGTTCAAGAAGAACAGCTTGGTCTCGAGCGGCGCGGAGAGCTCCTCCGCGAGCGCCCCGTCGCGCCAGGCGCGCACGACGAGCTTGCCCTGCTCGAGCGTGTACACCCGGCCGTGGGCGACGAAGAGGTTGTAGGCGGCGGTGGGCGTCGACGCGAGCGCGGCGGGGCCGGGTGTGTGTGGGTAGACGCGGATCTCGCCGCCCTCGTGCACCGCGTAGCTCGCGGCGTCGAGGAAGCCCGTGGACCAGCTCGCGCTCGCGTGGCGCTCGGTCTGCTCGCCGGTCTCGAGGTCGATCTCGACCAGCGGGCCAGGCGCGCCGCCGCAGACGAACACGCGCTCGGCGCCGGGCACCGTGCAGACGCCGTACACGTCGCGAGTGTCCGGCCAAGGGAGCGCGCGCGTCGACCCGTCGCGCTCGCGCACCACGAGCGCGGACGGCGTGTACGGGTTGCCCGCCACGAACCGTCGAACGAGCAGCGTTCGGCCCTCGGGCGTCGGTCCGGCGACGAACGCGTGCTTGCTCACGCCGAAGTGCGCGAGCGCCTCGGCGAACGGATGGGGCGGCGCACTCCCCGCCCAGACCGTGACGGCCGCCGGCGGCGGCGGGGGCGCGGGCGCGGGCGGCGCCTCCCCGAGGATCGCCGCGAGCGCGGGCGGCAGGCCGTCGGGGTCCTCGCGCTCCTTCCGGGCGATGCGCGCAAAGAACTCGGCCGGCGTCTCCAGCTGCAGAGTCCCTTCCTCGAAATCGATCTCGGCGATCGAGGTGCCGCGCTCGCCCCAGCAGACCCCAAAGTACAGCTCGCCGCCCGCGGTCGCCCCGATCTGCACCGAAGGCTCGAGCTCGGCGGCGCGCGGATCGCTGACGCCGAGGTCGTCGACGACCATCTGCCACGTGTCGACGAGCGAGCCGAGGTACCGCGACTCGACCGAGCGCCACCCGAGCGGCACGTGGACCTGGCGGGTGCCGAGCAAGCGGATCAGCTCGGCCACCGGCGCGGGCGCCGACGCGGCCAGCTCGTCGAGCTCGGCGGCGAGGACGCGGACGTCGCCCGACGCGTCGGCGCGAGCGATCTCGAGAACCTTGGTGATCATGGACTCCTCCCTCGACGCCGCAACTTACACGCTGCGCTACCCCCCGGCAGACAGATTCGCGCGGCGCGAGCCCACGGCGCCGCGCCAGGCGGGGTCAGAAGCCGCAGGCGTTCGGCTCGACGCGATAGGGCATGTGCTCGGGGAGGCCCTGGATGACCTTGAGCGCCTGCGCGTCGGTGCTGTCCGGCGGGGTGTCGATTTTCGCGAACGCGGCGTCCAGCGCGGGGCGGAGCGCCGGCTCGAGCTCCGCCCAGAAGCCGTACCCACACAGCGGCGCGCTGCTCGTCATCGAGCCCGGCGGATAGCCGAACGCCGAGCGTGAGGAGTAGTTCACGCGGTACCACCCGTTCCGGCCATCGAAGAAGGTGGCGAACTGGGGAGAGGCGAGATCTCCGTTCCACACGCCGAACGCGACCTGCCGCGCGAAGGCCTTCGCCTCGACGTCGGTGAACGCGACCGTGGGGACCACCGCCCGGTGCCGGCGGAAGGAGTCGAAGACCGAGACGAGCCGCCGCGCGTGGCTGATGTCCCACGCCACACCGCTCACGGGCTGCGGCGGGAGGCGCGGGGTCGAGGGCGTCGCGGTGGTCCACCCGGGGAACTCCGGGCACGTGCACTGCCCCACGGCGGTGCACGTGCGGCAGGCGGGGCTCGTCTCCGTGTACCCAACATACGCCATGTCGGGGTGGCCATCGAAGCCGCCGGGGTCGAACACCATCCCCAACACGGGGCCTGCCGGCGAGTCGAGGGTGGTCGTGCCGATTCGGCCCTTCACCACGGTGAGCCCGAGCGCGACGTACGACTCGAACGAGGCCACCACGCCCGCCGGGAGTGGGACACGGGCCGGTGACCGCCGGTGCGCGGCGAGGATCTCCAGCGTGCCCGCGATGAGCCAGAGATCCGTGTCGGTCATCGTGTTGCAGTATCCCGCGGGCGTCGCCGGCGGGCTCGGCAAGGCGGCCGTGCCGTAGCTGCGCGCCTGCAGGTTCTGGAGGTGCTCACGGTGGCTGTACGTGCCCGAGTTGCATCCCCAGCCGCGCACCTGGAACGAGCCCGGGAGCCCGGGAGCCTTGTCGATCCAGCGCCGGTAGTGATCGTCGACGATCACCGGCAGGGCCTTGGCCGCGAAGCGCGTCAGCGCCGCGGGAGGGCTCGGCATCTCGGTGATCACGCGCACCATGCGAGAGGCGGCGTAGAGGAACTGTGAGCTCACGAGCACCGACTCCGGCCCCACCGAGAACCCCGCGGGGGCCGCGTCGGTCCACATCCGCGTGGCGGTGGGCAGCGTCCATACGCTCTCGCGGACCGGCGCGCCGCCGCCGGCCGGCACGGCGTAGTAGTAGAAGGCCTCGGTCCGAGGGACGAGCGCGTCGAAGGCCGGCTCGTACACGCGGGCGAGCCCCTCGAGCTGCGCGACGTCGCGGGCGTACTCGGCGTGGAGCAGCAAGTTCGCGGTCTGGAGCTGGGTGTCGTAGAGAACATACGACGACTGGCCCGCGGCGAGGGTCGTGACCACCGCGCTCGTGAGCTTGGGCTCGAGGCGCTGCCAGGCCGCCGCAACGCGCGCCGCGTCCGCGGGCCG
>CAZHGG010000618.1:0-4444 GCA_964531755.1 uncultured Polyangiaceae bacterium | reverse complement strand
GCGTGCTGGTGAACAGCGGGACGGGTACCTTCGCCGCGAAGGTCGACTACCCCACGGGGAGAAGTCCAGCTTCGGTAGCGTTGCGAGACGTGGATGGGGACGGCAAGCTCGACCTCGTGGCGGCGAACGCCTCCAGCGATACGGTAAGCGTGTTGGTGAACGGTGGCCCGGTGTGCGCCGTGGAGTAGCTCGCCCGAGCTCTGGTGGAAACCACGTAGTGTGGCGTCGCGCGGCTGGTCGAACGGCAAGACGGTAGGGGGCCGCGAGCCGCGAACGGACGTAGGCTCGGGCCGTTCTTCTTCGAGTCGGTCGCTCGCGCTGGTGACCGCGCTGCTCTTCGTGGCGACTCCGGGGGCCCCGCCGGGGAGGCCCCATGCGCGGCGTCGCCTTGCGGAGATCGTCGGGGGAGACCGGGCAGGTCGAACACGAGGATTCCGGGGGTTTTGCCGGTGGCGACGTTCTCGTACACGTCCGCGAAGAAGGTGTTCTCGAGCTCGATGCCGGCCACGTTCTTCTCCGCGCGGTTGCGGCGCACCACCACCTGGGAGGACTGTCCGACGTAGAAGGGCCTCCTCTTCTACACAAGCTCGGCGCTCCAGATCGCGGGGGTCTCTGCGATGCTCCTCTCGCTCGCCTTCGGTCGAAGCGTGCCCGTTCGGACGCCGTCCGCCGCGGCCGGACCGTCGCTCACCGTGGCGCCGCTGGAGGCGCCTGAAGTCGCGGGGGCGACCGGGGTCTCTCGCTCGGCGTGCAGCTGGTAGCGCCCGGCTCCCCGCGCTCCCCCCTTGCGGTGGGAGGGGAAGCGAGGCACCGTGGCCTGTGTAAAAGGAGCGCGCCTTTGGCCGCCTCCTCGCCCTCCTCTCTCCTCTACCGGGTCCCATCGTCCAATGAAGCTCGAGATCGTCGGCCAGCCGCTCCCGAACATCCCCTGGCAACCCCGCGCCGCGGGCGACTCGGACCTGCTCTGGCGCTACGACGAGAACCCGATCATCGGCCGGAGGCCCCTCCCCCACGTGACCGGCATCTACAACAGCGCGGTCGTGCCGTGGCAGGGCGAGTTCGTGGGGGTCTTCCGCACCGAGGGCATGGATCGCATCCCGCGGCTGCACCTCGGCCGCAGCCCCGACGGGCTCCACTTCACCTTCGAGCCCAAGCCCATCGAGTTTCGGTGCGCCGATCCCGAGATCGGCAAGCAGGAGTATGCCTACGATCCCCGGGTCACCGAGATCGACGGCGTGCACTACATCACCTGGTGCAACGGCTACCACGGCCCCACGATCGGCGTCGCACGCACGACCGACTTCGTGCACTTCGAGCAGCTCGAGAACGCCTTCCTCCCGTACAACCGCAACGGCGTGCTGTTCCCCCGCAAGGTGAATGGCAAGTTTCTCATGCTCAGTCGCCCCTCCGACACGGGTCACACCCCGTTCGGCGACATCTTCACGAGCGAGAGCCCCGACCTCGTGCACTGGGGCAGGCACCGCCACGTCATGAGCAAGGGCTGGCCGTGGTTTCAGGGCACCAAGATCGGCGCCGGCCCCTCGCCGATCGAGACCAGCGAGGGCTGGCTGCTCATCTATCACGCGGTCACCACCACCTGTAACGGGTTCGTCTATTCGATAAGCGGGATGTTGCTCGACCTCGAGCAGCCCTGGAAGGTGATCGCCTCGGCCAGGCAGGCGCTGCTCTGCCCGGAGGCCCCCTACGAGGTCGCCGGCTTCGTGCCCGGCGTGTGCTTCCCGGTGGGCTGCCTGTGCGACAGCGAGACGGGTCGGCTGGCGATCTACTACGGGGCGGCCGATACGGTGTCGGCGGTGTGCTTCGGGCAGGTCGAAGAGCTCGTGCGGTTCATCCAGGACCATCCGCTCGAGCGATAGGTCCGACGTGCGCGCGCGCTCATGAAGTCGCCTCCGGCCGCTCCGCTGGCCCCTGCTCAGGCCCCTCCCCAGGCCGCCCAGGCTCCCCTGCCCTTCCGCGAGATGCTCGCGTTCGGCTGCGGCGACTTCGCGTCGGTCCTCTACTGGCAGACGTTCATGCGCTACCTGCCCTATTACTACACCGACGTCTTCGGCATCACCGCCGGGGCGCTCGCCACGATGCTGCTCGTGAGCCGCATCTTCGACGGGGTCAACGATCCGATGCTCGGGATGGTGGCCGACCGCACCGAGTCGCGCTGGGGGAAGTTTCGACCGTTCATCCTGTTCGGCTGCGTGCCGTTCGCGCTCTTCGGGGTGCTCACGTTCACGACGCCCGGCTTCGGTCCGACCGGCAAGCTCGTCTGGGCCTATCTCACCTACAACGCCCTGATGGTGCTCTACACCACAGTGAACATCCCCTACACGGCGCTGATGGGGGTCATGACCAGCGATCCCGTGGAGCGCACGCGGCTCGCGTCGATCAAGTTCGTCTTCGCCTTCTCCGCGGGGATGGTCATCTCGGCGGCGCTCCTGCCGATGGTGTCCGCGCTGGGCGGCGACAAGGACCCGCAGCGCGGCTGGCAGCTCAGCTTCGTCGTCGTGGGGCTGGTCGCGGTCGGCTTCTTCCTCGTCACGGCCTTCGGCACCAAGGAGCGCGTGCAGACGCCGCCCGAAGAGAACACCTCGGTGCTGCGCGATCTCAAGCACCTCGTGTCCAATCAGGCCTGGGTGCTGCTGCTCGGCACGACGCTCACCTGGATCCTCTTCGTCGCGCTCCGCAGCTCGGTCTCCACGCACTACTTCAAGTACTTCGTCTTCAACGGAGCGCCCGAGACGCCGCTGCCGTTCCTGGGCCACTCGTTCACGCTCGAGGGGCTCGTGTCGACGTTCAACACGCTCGGGCAGGCCGCCTCCGTGGCCGGGGTCGTCGTGGTCGGCCTGATCGCGCCCAAGCTCCCGAAGAGAGGGCTCTTCGTCGGGCTGTTCGCGCTGCAGATCGTCTCCACGGCCTCCTATTATTTTCTCAGGCCAGGCCAGCTCGGCGCCATCTTCGCGCTCGAGATCCTCGGCAATTTCCTGGGCGCGCCGCTGCCCGTGCTCATGTGGGCCATGTACGCCGACACGGCCGACTTCGGCGAGTGGAAGACCGGCCGCCGCACCACCGCGCTCGTGTTCTCGGCCTCGACGATGAGCCAGAAGGTGGGGTGGGCGCTGGGCGCGTTCGTCGCCTTTCAGCTGCTGCAGCTCGTCGGGTTCGTGGCCAATGAGCACCCGAGCGAGGCCGTCAAGGGGAGCCTCGTCCGGCTGATGAGCCTCTATCCGGCGGCGCTCGGCGTGCTCTCGATCGTCGTCTTCTTGTTCTATCCGCTGAACGAAGCGCGGGTCGCCGAGATCAGCGAGGAGCTGAAGAGGCGCCGCGCGGAGCCCGGCTGAGCCTCGCGCGTGGACTCAGCGCGCGAGCTCAGCGCGGAGCGCCCGCTCGAGTTCCCTGGCGAGGGTGGCCTGGGTGTCGACGTTCGGGTGGGAGTCGCACCCCACCGCGTCGCCCTGCGGTGCGCCCTCGACGAACACCACCCGGTCGTCGCCGGCCTCGCGACGGGCCCGCACGACGCGCTCGAGCGTCGCGCGCGCGTCCTCGCGCAGCGCGCCCTTCAGCATCGGGGCGAGCACGACGAGGATGGGCGCGCCTGGGGCCACCGCGCGGACGCGGGCGAGGAGCCGCGCGTAGGCCTGCTCGAACGCCGCGTGGTCGATGGCATCCGGCTTGCCGTCGTGGTCACCGTCGGCGAAGAAATCGTTGGCGCCCAGGTGGAGGACGACCGCGTGAGGCTTCGCCGCGGCCTCGAACGACCACGGCGTGCCGCTGCCCTTTTTCACGGGCACGGCGAGCTCGAACAGGTCGGGCATCGTCGGCAGTCCGTCGACGTCGTAGTTGCGGTACACGCCCTTGCCCGACCAGCACACGGTGGTCACGTCGGCGTCGAGGGCGCGGCCAAGGAGCGCGCCGTAGGCCAGGCTGGCGCGCTCGGTCGCGTACGTGAACGGGCAGCTCGCGTCGGCGCCGAGGACCCCGTACCCGCAGGTGATCGAGTCGCCGACGATCTCGATGCGCAGCGGTCTCGGGCGAGGCGGCACGAGCGCGCCCCGCTGCACCTCGAACCCGAGGAACTGGTGCACACCCGCGAAGGCCTCGGCGTCGCGCGTGACCGAGACGGTGTGGACGCGCGCGGGATCGAGGTCGCGCGCGAGCTCGTAGCGCTCGCACGCCGGGCCGACCTCGACGGTGAACGGCGCCTGCTCGTCGATCCGCACGGTGTACGAGGTCGTCGACTCGCGCAGCGTCACACGCTTGCCGTCGATCGTCACGTCGTGCGGCTCGAGGGGCGCCGCGCGGAGGCGCATCGAGAGGCCCGCCCCTGTGAAGCTCGCCTCGATGGTCGACGTGGACCACGCGAAGCGAGGGCCGGCGGGATCCCGGAAGTCGAAGCGACCGACGAACCTCGGCGACGCGGCAGGCGCGCCGAGCG
>CAZHGG010000617.1:0-4449 GCA_964531755.1 uncultured Polyangiaceae bacterium | reverse complement strand
CCTGGGACGAGGGCGCGACCAGCAGGCAGGCGAGGAGGGCGGTGGCCGAGACGGCAGCGCGCAGCGATGGGAACGGCGAGCGTGGCGAGCGTGGCGTACGTGGGAACATGGTAACCTCGTGGGGATCAGAGACCGTTCGGTACCGTGGCAGGACCGAGAGTGGAGCGCCGAATGCGGAGCGCGCCGCTGAACCTGGGCAGGTTCGGAGTGCGTGGATCGGGCTTGGAGATCACCATCCACACCGAGTCGTCGTTCACCCAGATGGGCCAGAGAAAGCCCAGGCCTGGCTCGCTCTGGACGTCCCACCCCATCCCGTCCGAGAGGCGCACGATGCGGGCGTTCCGGGTCTCGCGGAGGATGCCGACGGCGACCCCCGCGTTCGCGACGTAGTAGTCCACGTCGAACCGGGCGATCCGCCGCCGCACGACGGCGGCCTCGGTGTTGGCAAACGGAGAGGTCCAGAGGATTCGGCGGTAGTCGTCGGCGAACTCAGCCTCGGTCCACACGAGCGCGTCACCGTTCGCGCGGTCGAGCCTGAGATCGTTCACAAAGTAGGCGGGCGCGGGGCGCACGAGGGTTCGGTAGCCGCCCTCGAGCGGCATGAAGGCGAGCGACGGCGGATCGCTCGGGATGATCGAGACGTACCCTCCGGTCGCGGGGAGCGGGCGCTCGGCGTCGAGGTCATTCGCTGGGGTGCTGCGGGCGAACTGGCGATCGCTGAAGCGGAAGGCGCTCGCGACGATGGGGCCGCCAAAGTTGGTCGACTCGAGGGTGAGAAAGTCGGCGCCGCGGGCCACGCCCTGCGAGATGTTGAGCCTGGGCGTGAGCGACTCCTGAACGTACTCGAAGCGCAGAGGGGCGAGCGACGTGGACCATCCCAAGAACTGCTGAACCGTCTTCTCGGGAGTGCCCGAACCCACCACGTCGACGACGACGACGGCGAAGCCGTGCCGAGAGCGATCCACGATGAGGCTGCAATTTGGACCGGAGAACCAGGTGGCTTCGGCTTCCCCATCCAGCAACTGCGTAACCACCTGGTTGGCGCCCGTATCTGGGGCGAGGTATCTACGATAGGTGAGGTGGACGCCCGCCGCGTCCTCGAAGACCCCCTCTAGAAATGAGGGCCTAAATCGCCACTGGTTGTCCACACCCCAATCGGCGAGAAACAACTCGCACCCGCTGCGTGCGTTGGCGCAAGGCTTCCACGGCAATCGGCTCGTGCTCACCCTCGGGTCCTTCGCGATTCGAACCGAGCACGTCGCGGGGAGCTCGGGGATAGGGAGCCACTCGCCGGGGATAGGGATCTCTCCCGTCCAGGGGGCCGCGTCGGCTGGAGGTCTTCGCGCGTCGCTCGACGCGTCCTCGGGATAGCGAGGCGGCGGGTAGGCGTCTACTAGGCCCGCGCCCAAGGGGAGCACCTTCGAGGGCGAGGCGGTGCACGAGACTCCCGCGCCGAGGACCCCTCCCACTCCGACGAAGAGCAGGACCGCCACGGTGCTTCGCCGCCTCATTGGAAGAGGCCCTGCCAGGCCGCATCTTCAACCGAGTGGTACACCACGTCGGACTGGCCCTCTTGAACGAACGGGACGAGCCTCTCCGCGGTGGGCCCGGCTCGACTGAGCAGGAGGCCTTCGGGCGTCACGACGGCGCCGATCGCGAGCGGCCCGGTGCCCGACAGGTAGGTCACGGGCTGGGCCGCCAAGCCGAGGCCGACGTTGAGCACGACGACGGCGAACGCGTCCTGCCCTAGGCGCGTGATGGCCAAGAGCCCCTCGTCGCTGATCGACAGCTCGGCGCCGAGGGCCAGGTTCGCGTCGGCGAAGTCGAGGACGGGCTGGACCACGAGGGAGGTGGAGACGCGGTACAGGCTCACCTTCCCGCTCCCGCGGCTCAACAGGAAGTAGGCGTCGTCTTGGTCGCGGTACGCGGCGCTGACGAGGGTCCCGGCGATGGCCTCGGTGCCCACCAGGGGCTGCAGGCGGGTCTCGCCCAGGGTCAGGTCGACCGTGCGCAGCGCGAGCCGCGTTGGATCGAGCTCGCTCGGTGCGTCGAAGAACGCCACCTCGTTGCGCCGGGCCGACATGGCGGTCGTCTGCGCGCTCGCGAAGGCCAAGGGGCTCGGTACGCCGGCCACCCCCAGGTCGCGAAAGGCGAGCTTGTCGCTCGTGTTCCGGAACAGAGTGCCCACGACGGCGTGGGTCGCCAGCTCGTACACCACGGCGCGATCGGCGGAGCTCTCGATGCCCACGCCGGGGTCGCCGGCCGTCACGACGCCCAGCGTGGGATCCATGAGCCGCTCCGCGACCTCTGGGGTCGCGAGCTGCGCGAAGTCGAGCACGCCCGCGTGCGGCGCCACATAGTGAGGTTGGGGATCGGAGTCGGGTCGGGGCCTCACGTAGATCGCGCGGAGGCCGCACTTGAGGCACGGGGTCATGCTCGGAATAGGCACCGCTCGATCTGGCAGCACGTTGACGAACGGAGCGCTGCAGATCTCCCAGAGCGACTCTTGGGGGAGCAGCTCGTTGAGGTCGAAGCGACTGAGGTCTTGGCGGCGCTTTCGCCGGGTGGTGGGGCTGTACTCGGCGGAGGTGATGGCGGGGCGCGTGTCGCCGAAGCTTCGCACCCACGACCAGAGGACGGGCCTCCTGAGGGTGACGGAGGTGGAGCCGGTGTAGGCGACGTCGGGGAGGTTCTCAAGATCTTCCCAGTAGCGCCAGCCAAGCTCGCGGCTGCCGCTGCGGCTCGGCAGCGAGGGGAAGACCGGCGCGGCGCTCTCGTGGCGGCTCTCCAGATAATACTCGGTGGCCGACCACGCAGGTCCCCGCGGGAGGGTCGCCGGCGGCGGGGGGCTGACGCCGGCGCTCAGATCGTCCGCGTGGACCGCGAACCACACCGGCGGCGGCAACACCACGTCCCCGCGGGAGCAATTGGCGTTGACGCAGACGTCGTCGTCGACATCCTTCGGGCAATCGCAGAAAGCCATCCGGGTGTTGCCGAGCTGGCGCGGCCCGCCCACGAAGCTCTGGGCCAAGATCACGTTGTTCGAGGTCGCCGGCTGCTCGCGCCAGCCGGTGGAGTCGGGCGCGCCGGGGCACGTGATCTTGTAGTGTTGGGGCAGCACCCTCGGGCTCGCAGACGTGTAGCTCTTTCCCTCCCAACCCGTGGTGAGCGCGGTCACGGGGTCTGGGTTGCACGCGTCGCCGGGGTAGCTCGACTGCCAGAAGGTGTCCGTGGAGGCCGCGGGCGCCCGAGCCTTCAGCCGGGGCGCGCCTGCCTCGTCCACCTGGCCGAACGCGCCGTGATTCTCCTGCATGGGGTTGTAGGTCGCCGGGCAGTTGTCGCACACGTCCCCCACGCGGTCGCCGTCGGCGTCGGTCTGATCGGGGTTCGCGATCGTCGGGCAGTTGTCGCGCGCGTCGTCCCACAGATCGCAGTCGGCGTCGCGCGCCTGGTCGCACGGCCCGGCGTAGTCGGCCTCGCCGAACCACATGTCCGCGGCGCTCTTGCCGTGCATCGCGTACCACTCCGGCGTGTGGTGGACGCGGCTCTCGGAGAGCGCGTGGTCCCAGAGCCACGAGGCGGCCGAGTACGTGGAGATGTCGACCCACCAGTCCTCCGGCCAGTACCCCGAAAAGACCCCCACGACCTCCCGCCGACCGTCCGGGAGGATGCGGAACAGCGGACCGCCGGAGTCGCCGTGCTGGAGGTCACGGCCGGGAGGGTTTGCGACCAGCAAGCCCCAGGTGCCATGCGAAGGTTCCACGTAAAACGAGTAGGGAGAGGCGAGCTGCTGGTACTGGCGGGTATTCGTGCCCAGGCCGTCGCCGCGCTCGCCCCACCCCGCGAGGGCCATGTCGGTCAACTCGACGGAGCCGATCCCGCCGTGGTTCTCCCAGATGGCCGGCCGAACCGTCCGCACGCCGACGACGGGCTTATTCAGGTAAACGAGGGCGAGATCCTTCGCCGCGTTGCCGAACGGCCCTTGTAGGATGCACTCCTCGGTCACGGTCTCCGCGGCCATCGCGACCCTGCGCCATGTCTCGCTGGGCGCGCCCGGAAGGTACTGCGGCTCCTGGGCGTTGTCCGTGGCCCCCATCCTGACATCGGCCGGGAGCACGATGGCGCATCCGGCGTTGTCGAGGCGGATGCAGTGCTGGGCGGTGAGCACCAGCTGCGGCGTGATGAGCGTGCCCGTGCACGCGGGGTAGTCCAGGCTCACGACGACGTTCGCCTCGGGGGTGTCCGCGTCGTCGACCGCGTCCGCGAGGGCTTGCTTCGTGCTGCTCAAGGTCGCAGGGCGTCCTGCGCCTTCATCGGGCGGGCTCGTGCAGGCGACCGCGGTCACCAGTCCAAGGAGCGGGAGGAGCCCGAGGCGTTGGCGCGGTTCATGCCCCCCCCCCGGTCAATTGCTTGAAAGTACGGGGAATGCGCGCGTGTCGCTGCGTCATG
>CAZHGG010000616.1:0-4452 GCA_964531755.1 uncultured Polyangiaceae bacterium | reverse complement strand
TTGAACCCGTACAGGAGTTACCCCACTGGAACCTGAATCCAGCGCGTCTGCCAATTCCGCCACCTTCGCGAGGCGCGGGAACCATAGTCCAAGCGCCTCCGTGTCCGCAAGGGCTCTCCGCGCGATCGCGCGCGGCGCGAGCCCTCACGGGCGGCTACAGGTTCTCGACGCTCTTCAGCATCTCGGGCACGAAGTTGAACCGCGGCCGAATGAGGCCGACGCGCACCGCGCCGGGCGGGCGCCGGATCGTCTCGCCGAGGAAGCTGTTGCCGTCGGCGCGGAGCCCGTCGGTCTCGAAGCTCACCACGCTCCCGCCCTCGACCCTCGTCTCCTTGTAGCTCGGCGTGGGGTCGGCGGCGGCCGTGAGGGAGAGCGCGGTGGCGGCGGCGAAGGCGGCGAAGGCGGCGAACGAGCGGACGGGACGGCGCATGGAAGGCTCCTTGGCCCAGATGGGGCCAGCAGTGGACGACGGGGAGAGGAGGGCGAACGGGGCGAACGAGGACGCGGACGCGCGCCCGGGAGCGGGCGGCGAGGGAGGTCTCACCGGCGGCGGGCCCGCTCACGCTGGGCGACGCACTCGGCGCCCATAGGACCCGGGCGGTTGCGTCGCCTTTGGTGCCCGTCCGTCTTTCTGGCATGCTGGTCGGAAGGTCCGGCCACCGCCTTCCGCCTCACTTCCCCTGGAGCTGCCCATGTCCTACGCCTCCCGAGCCGTCGCTCGCCCTGTCCGCTTCGCCCGTGCCGCGCTCGCCCTCGGGACCTCCGCAGCGCTCGGGCTCGCCGTCGCCTGCGGCTCCACCGACGCCCCCGCCGGGGCGAAGTACCCCACCGAGGACGCGTATTGCGCCGCGCGAGCCGACGCGGAGTGCGCCGTGAGCGATCTGTGCACCGTGAAGAAGGACGCGTGCGTCGCGAAGCGCAAGGACCTGTGCAAGGCCTCCGCGGCCGCCTCCAGCGGTCTCGGGCTCAGCTACAACGCGGCGGGCGCCGACATATGTATTCTGCAGCTATCGACCGCGTACCGCTCCGACAAGGCGCTCATCAAGGCCGACGAGCTGGCCCAGCTCGACGCGGCGTGCCTCAAGGTCTTCGCCGGGAGCGTCGAGAAGAACAAGGCCTGCACGGCCACGGCCCAATGCACCGGATCGCTCATCTGCGACAAGGGGTTCTGCGCCGACTCCGTCATCAAGGGGGCCGACACCCCGTGCGGGAACCCCGGCGAGTCATGCGTGCCGGGCTACTTCTGCACCGGCGACGCCGTGAAGACGTGCGTCAAGCTCAAGGGCCTGAACGAGCTCTGCGTGGGCACCGACACCTGCGACGTGGGCCTCCTCTGCAACGGCACCTGCAAGAAGAAGCTCGAGATCGGCGACACCTGCGTGAGCTCGCGCGACTGCGCGAGCAACCTGTGCGACGACGGCCTGAAGAAGTGCACCGTCGGGCTGACGTTCGCCACGGGGGCGGAGAGCTGCAAGAAGTACGGCGGCACCTGACCCCCGTGACGCCGGCGCCCGCCACCGGCTACGCTGCCGGGCGATGGTGACCAGGTGAAGCATCGTGGCGGCGCGGGCGCGACGGCGGCGACGGCGGAGCTGACCGCCCGCCTCCGCGTGACCGTCGCCCGTGACCGCGAGGCGCTCGAGGCGCGCATCGTCGCGCGGCCCCCGGAGGGGCGCGAGGTGGAGGCCGAGCTTCACGGCCCCGACGGCGTCCTGCTGGGCATCGAGCACGCCGCGCGCCTCGACGCCATCCTCGCGATGCTCTTCAGCGAGGCGAGCCGCGCCCTCCCGCCGGGCGCCCCCGACGCGCTCTCCCTCGTCGCCATCGGGAGCTACGGCCGCGGCGCCGTCGCGCTGCGGAGCGACGCGGACGTGCGCCTGCTGGTCTCGCGCGAACATCCGAGCGCCGAGGCGTTCTCCGAGACCATGCTCTACCCGCTGTGGGACGCGGGCGTCTCGGTCGGCTACCAAGTGGCGACGGCGGCGGCCCTCCTCGAGCTGGCGCAGACCGACCTCGCGACGGCGACGTCGCTGCTCGACGGGCGGGTGATCGCGGGCAGCGCGGAGCTCGAGCGGGATCTGTCTGCGAGGGCGATGGCCGGGCTCTTCAGCGAGGGGGAGCTCGGGCGCTTCATCGCGCGCCTCCACGAGGAGGTCTCGGCGCGCCACGGCCGCTTCGGCGGGTCGGTGTACCTGCTCGAGCCCGACGTGAAGAGCGGGGCGGGCGGGCTGCGTGATCTCGACGTGGCGCGCTGGGCGGCGCGCGCGCGCTACCGCGCCGGCGATCTTCGCGCGGGCGGCTTCTGGGCGGCCCTCGTGCGCATGGGCGTGCTCGTGCCCCGCGAGGCGCGCGAGATCGCGAGCGCGGAGGAGTTCCTCTGGCGCGTGCGCAACCGGCTCCACGCCAAGGCCACACGCCGCAGTGACAGGCTCACCTTCGACCAGCAAGAGGCCATCGCGCTCGAGCTCGGCTACGGCCCGCGGGAGGGCTCCGGCGTGGGCGACGACGAGCCCGCCGCGCGCGCCGCCGCCGCCGAACGCATGATGCAAGACTATTACGTCCACGCGCGCGCCGTGACCCGCTCGCGCGAGCAGATCTTGGCGCGGGCGACGCCGCCACGGCGCAGAGCGAAGCCGGTCGAGGTGCACCTCGCGGGGGGCGTGCGCCTCTTCGACGGCCAGGTCACCCTCGACCCGCACCGGCTCGAGCAGGACCCGCCGCTCGCCTTCCGCGCGTACGCGGCGTGCCTCGGCGAAGACGCCCCGCTGCTCCCGTTCGCGACCGACGCCATCGTGCGCGCGGCGGCCGACCCCCAGTTCTGCGCCCGGCTCCGCGCGAGCCCGGAGGCGGCGGAGCTCTTCGTGAGGCTCGTGTGCGCCGTCCCCGAGGTGCGCACGCGCTCCGGCTCGATGCTGCGAGAGCTCCACGACGTGGGGCTCCTGCTCGCCATGATCCCCGAGTTTCTCCCGGTCACGGGCCGCGTGCACCACGACGTCTACCACGTGTACACGGTCGACGTGCACAGCGTGGCCGCGGTGGACTGCCTGCGCGCGCTCTGTCGCGGCGACCTCGGCCACGAGCACGCCCTCGCGTCTCGGCTCGCCGCGGAGATCGCGCGGCCCCGGCCCCTCTTTCTCGCCACCCTCCTCCACGACGTGGGGAAGGGGTACCCCGACGAGAGCGGCAGCCGGAAGAACCATTCGCTCGTAGGTGCCCGAATGTGCGAGAGAATTCTCCCCCGCCTCGGGCTCACGGCGGAGGAGGTCGAGGAGGCCGTCGCGCTGGTCGAGCAGCACCTCACCATGTACCACGTGGCCACGCGCCGGGACCTGGACGAGCCGGCGACCGCGGGCGACTTCACCGAGCGGCTGCGGGGCCGAGAGGGCCTGCGCGATCTCTACCTGCTCACGGTCGTCGATCTCTCGACCACGTCGCCGACGGCCATGACCGCGTGGAAGTCGCGCATGCTCGCCGAGCTTTATTTCGCCGCGGACGCGCACCTCGCGGGCGGACAGAAGCCGATCGCCGACGACGCCCGCCTCGAGCGAGTGCGCGAGCGCGCGCGCGGGCTCGGTCGCGAGCGGCTCGGCACGCCCGCCGGCGCGCTCGACGCCTTCCTCGCCACCATGCCGGAGCGCTACCTCCTCGCGAACGCCCCGGAGTCGGTCGTCGCGCACGCGGCGCTCTCCGCGTCGCGAGGTGCGTCGGCGGTCGCCCTCGACGTCCTCCCGCATCGCCACGAGGGGGTGGTCGAGCTGTGCGTCGTGGCGGAGGACCGCCCCGGCCTGCTCGCGCGCATCGCCGCGGCGATCACGGCGTCACGGCTGGAGGTGCTCGCGGCGCAGGTCTACTCCCGCGACCCCGGCGGGGGCGCCCCGGCCGAGGCCGTCGACGTGTTCCTCGTCCGCGATCGCGGCGACAGCGCGGCCCTCACCGAGCGCGCCCTCACCCGCCTGCGGCGAGATCTCGCGGCCCTCGAGGGCGGCGAGCTCACCGCGAGCGAGCTGCTGCGCGACCGGACGGGTGGGCGCGGCGGGCGCCGCGAGCGCGCGACGCCGGCGGTGTCGACGGAGATCGTGCTCGACGACCGCGCGTCGCCGCGCCACACGATCATCGAGGTGTTCGCGCGCGACCGGCCTGGCCTGCTCTACGCCGTCGCGCAGGAGCTCTTCGAGCTCGGGCTCGACATCGCCCTCTCGAAGATCAACACCGAGGGCACGCGAGTCGCCGACGTGTTCTACGTGACGGAGCGCGACGGGGCCAAGGTTCGGCCAGGGGAGCGGTTCAAGGAAGTTCGCGAGCGGCTGCGGATCGCGGTATCGGAGGAGGCACAATGACGATCGGGATTCGTGGGTTTCGTGCGGGCGTTCTGGTGGGTGTGCTCGCGCTCGCGGCGTCGAGCGTCGCGTGCGGCGGTCCCCCCGAGCCGCAGGTCGCGGGGCCCGCGCGCCC
>CAZHGG010000615.1:0-4453 GCA_964531755.1 uncultured Polyangiaceae bacterium | reverse complement strand
CGGCGTGCGGAGGGCCGCCCCCGCCGAGCGCCCCGAGCCCGCTCCTCGGCAAGCCCGCGCCCGACTTTCGCCGCCCGGCGCTGGGCGGCGAGGCGATCGACACCGCGAGCCTGCGGGGCAAGGTCACCGTCGTGAAGTTCTTCGCGAAGTACTGCGCCCCCTGCACGCGCACGCTCCCCGCCGTGCAGGCGCTCCACGCCCAGCACCCGGAGATCGCGATCGTGGGCGTGTCCGAGGACGAGCACGCGTCCGACGCGGCGGAGCTCGTGCGCACCTACGGGCTCACGTTCCCCGTCGTGCTCGACTCAGGCAACGTGCTGTCAGGGCGCTTTCGCGCGAGCTCGCTGCCCGTCACGTTCGTGATCGACTCGCTCGGCGTGGTGCGCTGGATCGGCGGAGCCGCGCAGAGCGACGAGGACCTCGCCCGCGCGGTCGCCTCGATGCGCTGAGCCCGTGGATCGCTGACTCTTCCGTGGAGGCCCCCGCGCTCCGGCGCCTCAGGCCTCGGCGACGAGCGGGGCGACGCGCGCGCGCTTGCGCTGGCGCAGCACCGGGTCGGACGCGCGCCAGTCCGCGAGGCGCGCCGCGGGGACCATCGGCACCACGTAGTGGGCGCTCCGCACGGCGTCGAAGCTCGTGGCCCCGGCGCTGACCACCGGCAAGTGCTCGAACGACGTGGTCGCGTAGAACATCCGGTAGTGGAAGAAGTTCTTCTGCACGATGACGTCGGCCGCGCGCGCCTTGAGGCCCACCGCCGACCAGAAGCTCGGGTGGATCGGGAGCGGCGCCCGATCGCACACGACGACGTGGACCTGCGCGCGCGTGGCGCCGGGGGCGAAGGCGTCGAGCCTCAGGGTGCGCCCCGAGTCGGTGGTCGCGCGCGCCGCGACGACGACGTCGAGCGGGACGTGCGGCGCGCCGTACCCCGGCGTGCCGCGCAGCGTGACGGAGCGGCGCTCGCCGATCGGCGCCCGCCAGAGCTCGTCGACGAGCGCCGGATCGTGGACGGGCACGAAGGCCTCGAGGCCCCAGTCCCGCGCGGCGAGCGCGGCGACGATCCGCGTGTTGCCGCCGGGCGCGCCGGCGCCCACGACGTCGTCGCAGTCGACGAGCGTCACGGGGCCGAGCCTGCGGAGGCGGCTCTCGGAGGCGCGCCGGAGCCCCTCCTCCACGCCGAACATCGGCGGCAAGGCCACCTCGCGCTCCTCCCACGCGCGGTCGGCGAGCCGGTCGACGAGCGCGTCGGCCAGCGCGGCGTCTCCGTCGGTGCAGACGTGCACCGCCCAGCCGAGGTGCTCGGCGTTCGTGTAGGGGTGCACCATGAAGAGGCTCGCCGAGACGACCCGCGGGTCCTTCTCGAGGTCGCGCAGGTACTTGAACACGCCGCGCATCGGGGCGAGAAAATCGATCGTCTTGCCGCCACCGATCACGATGGGCAGCTTGCGCCAGGCGTGCACCGGGCGGAGCTGCCCGCGGAGCGCCCGGATGAGGCGGTTGCCCGCGCGAAAGCCCGTGGGCGCGAGGTCCCAGTGCGGGTTCGTGCGGTAGGCCACGAGCACGTCGACCGGCGCCACGAGGCCGTCGGACAGGTTCGCGTGGAGGTCGTAGCTCACGGCGAGCTTCACCTCGGGGCCGACCAGCTCGCGCACCCTCGCGAGCAGGTGGGCCTCCGGCGCCTCGTCGAGCCCGTCGACCTGCATCGAGCCGTGGAGCGCGAGGTACACGCCGTCGAGCGGCAGCGCCTCGCGGATGCGCTCGACGAGGCCCCCGACGAGGCCGTCGAAGCATGGCCGCGACAGGGGCCCCCCGGGCACCGCGAGCGACGACTGAAGCGGGACGGTCTCGACGCCGCCGGCGAGGCGCGCGGCCTGCCGGAAGCCGGTGAGCTCGGCGTGCGGCATGAACGACTTGAGCTCGGTGCCGCGGAGCGTGGTCGCGGCCTCGAGCTCGCTGCCCGCCATGTGGTGGAGGCGCTCGAAGTCCTCGAGCTCGGTGAGCACGGGCGACCAGGCGTTGGCCTCGTGGAAGAGGCGCCCGTAGGCGATGCGGAGCGGGCGCGGCCCGCGGCCGAGAGAGACACCGAACATGGGAGACCTCCAGGGTGACGCGCCGACGGGCGCTCAGGACTTCGTGGACTGCTTGGTCCGCGCGCGGGGCGCGCGGGACGGGGGCTTGGGCGTGGGCGTGGGCTTCGCGGTGACGGCGGCGCGCGGCTCGAGCTTGAGCGGCGCGAGGAGGCGCTCCCACACGAAGGCGTGCACCGGCGGGAGCGCGAGCGTGGGGTCCGTGACCCGGTGAATCATGAGGCCGTCGACCAGGGCTCTCACCGTCACGACGAGCGCGTCGGCGTCGCACGGCGCCACGATCCCCGCGCGGATGCCCTCCCGCACGCGGTCGGCGGCCGCGCGCCGGAACGCCTCGAAGACCTGCGTGCCACGCGCCAGGATCTCGGGCACCCGCGCCCCGCCGCTCGCCGCGATGGCCTGCGTGAGGAAGACGAGGCGTGCCTCGCGCCCCTCGTGGAACGCGTGCACCGCGCGAAGCTGCGCGTAGAGGCGGTCGATGGGGTGTGCGTGACGCTCGATCTCGGCGATGACGTACGCCGCCTGCTGCGAGAGCAGCTCGACGAGCGCCGCCTCGACGAGGTGGCTGACCGTGGGGAAGTGGTAGAGCAGCGTGGGGCGCTTGACGCCGAGCGCCGCCGCGAGCCGCTCGGTCGAGAGGCCGAGGCCCTCGCGCTCGAGCACCGCCACGGCGCGGCGCGCGAGGTCGAGGCGTTTCTCGTGATCGGGAGCGCGTGGCATAACTGACGAACTGTCAATGATACTTCACTGACGAACTGTCAAGGAATAATCGGCGCGCGGGCGCGCGCTCGGCGCCCGCGCCTCGATCGGCGGGGACCTCCACGAGCCAGGGCGGCGGGGCCGCGCGGCTCAGCGCTCGGCGTCGAGGGCGGCGCGCGCGGCGGTCATGGCGGTCGCGATGACCTCGCGCACCGGCACGCGGTGGAGGGTGGACGCGCGCGCGCACTCGTCGAACTCGGGCTTCGCCTGCGGCGTGCCGAACGGGCCCTCGCTCACCTTCACGGAGATGGGCCCGTAGGAGGTCTGCACGACGATCTCGCGCCGAGGCCGCGCGACCCGCGTGACGTCGGTGCGGCGGACGCCGATGGTCGTGCTCTCGCGGAGCAGCGCCGCGATGATGCGCTCGCTCAGCGCCGACTGCACGAGGCAGCCGAGGATGAGGCCGGGGCGCCCCTTCTTGGTCGTGGTCGGCGTGGCCCACGCGTCGAGGGCGCCCTCGCGGATGAGCGTCTCGATGCAGTGGCCGACGATCTCGCCGGTCGCGTCGTCGAGGTTGGCCTCGAGCACGCAGTGGGTGCCGGTGGCCGCCGTGACCACGGGCTCCACCGTGGACGCGCCGAGCACCGCGCGCAGCAGGTTCGGGCGATCGGGGAGCGAGCGCGTGCCCGCGCCCCACCCCACGCGGTCGGTGCGGATGTTCGGCCACCGCGCGGCGCGGGAGGCCGAGGCGCCCACGATGGCCGCGCCCGTGGGCGTGACGAGCTCGCCCTCGATGCCCGCGTCGTACGTGGGGAGGCCCGTCAGGCACTCCACAGTCGCCGGCGCCGGGAGCGGGAGGACGCCGTGGCGGGCCTGGACGAACCCGCGCCCGATGGGCAGCGGCGAGACCACGACCTCGGCGCCCACGTACTCGAGCGCGGCGGCCGCGCCCACCACGTCGCAGAGCGCGTCGACGGCGCCGACCTCGTGGAAGTGCACGTCGTCGATCGGCATGCGGTGCACCTTCGCCTCGGCCTTGCCGAGCCGCTCGAAGATGAGCAAGGCGCGATCTTTCACCTTCTGGGGCAGCTCGGAGTCGAGCAGGATGGCGCGCACGGCGCGGAAGGTGCGCTCCGGCTGCGTGGCGTGGACCTCGACGTCGAACTTGGTGGCGACGATGCCGCTCTGCTCGCGGCCCCCAAAGACGAGCGAGTACCCCGTGAGGCCAAGCTTGGCGACCGCGTCGATGACCACGCTCTCCGGCACGCCGAGGTCGACGAGGGCGGCGACGATCATGTCCCCCGCGAGCCCCGCGGGGGCGTCGAGGAAGAGCACCTTCCCACGCCCCGCGTTGAGCGGTAGCTCGTCACGGGCGTGGCGCCGCGGCGACGCGTGCTCCGCATGCTGCTCCGGGTGCGGGTGCGCGTGCGGGTGCGCATGCGGGTGTGCGTGCGGGTGCGCGTGCGGCGCCGGCTCGCTGGGCTTCCGCACGGGCTCGAGCGGCTCGATGACCGAGGTCGACTCGGGCGGCGCAGGCGGCGCCGTGCCGAGCGTCTCCTCGACGAGGGCGGCCACCGATACCCGCTCGCCGTCCTGATCGTCGTGCTCGTGCGCGTGCTCGTGCTCGTGCTCGTGCTCGTGCTCGTGCTCGTGCTCGTGCTCGTGCTCGT
>CAZHGG010000614.1:0-4474 GCA_964531755.1 uncultured Polyangiaceae bacterium | reverse complement strand
CGCCGCGTGTGCGGGCTCGGGCGCCGTCGTAGGCGGTGCCTCCGCGCCCGAGGCGCCGCTCCGCGCCACCTTCTTGCCCGCGCCCGCCGCGCTCGATTTCTTGGGGGTCCTGGGTTCGCCCATCGGTCCCTCCGGACGCTACCAGAGGGGGCCCGCGTCCGCGGAGAAGATCGGCCCGCGCCGCTGCGCGCGGCGCCGAGCGCCTCCGCGAAAAGATGCTTTCTTGGAGAGGTGCGGTCACGCTACCATCGCTCGCGGATGGCACGCTTGATCCTGGCCACGCCCGACGGACCGCAAGCGATCGAGCTCCGCGGCGTCAACAGCTTAGGGCGTCACCCGAACAACTCGATCCAGCTCCTCGACAAGATCGTGTCGAAGGAGCACTGCATCGTGGAAGACCGCGACGGGCGCCACCTCCTGCGCGACCTCGGCAGCCTCAACGGCACCTACATCAACGGCGAGCGCGTGCGCGGCGAGCAGTTCCTGCGCCACGGCGACGAGGTCTCGCTGGGCATGACGCGCGCGCGCTTCGACGACGGCTCCTCGCCGCTCGACTTCAATCAGCAGGCCGTGGGCCCCGGCGCTGTGCTCCACCCTGCCACGCACGCCGGGCCGCCGCCCGTCCCCAGCAACCAGCCCGCGGCCTTCCAGGGCGGGCAGCCGCGCGGCGGCCCCGTCTCCGGGCCGATGTCGGCGCAGCCCGCTCCACGCCAGCACTGGCAGCAGCAGCTGCAGCCCGCCCAGCCGCCGCAGGGGCCCGTCGGGCAAGGCGGGCAACCCGGACAACCCGGACAACCCGGGCGCCCGCCGCCGCTCCCGAACCAGGCGCCGCAGCCGCAGTTCAGCACGAGCCCGCTCGGTCCGGCCATCCCGCCCGGCCTCGCGCCGCCCGGGCACGCGGCGCCGAACCGCCAGATGTTCCGCACGCGGGTCGACGTCCTCGACTCCTCGCCCCGCCAGATCGGCACGCAGATCGCGGCCTCCCAGAAGGGGTTTCTGCCCTTCGAGCAGGTCCAGCACGACGCCGCGCAGCTCCGCCTCGACTACGAGCGCCTCCGCCTCACGTGGGAGCTCACCCGCGAGATCGGGCTCGAGCGCGACCTCGACAAGCTGCTCCACAAGATCCTCCTCTCGCTCTTCAAGTTCGTGAAGGCGGACCGCGGCGTCATCCTCATGAAGGAAGAGGACGGCTCGCTCCAGCCGCGCGCGGCGCACCGGCGCGACGGCACCGACAAGCCCATCGAGGTGTCGTCGACGATCCTGAACCACGTCACGACGGAGCGCACCGGCGTGCTCACGCACGACGCCTCGATGGACTTCGCGGGCGCGAAGGGAAAGTCGATGATCCTGAACCGGATTTCGAGCGCCATCGTCGTGCCGCTGCTCCACGAGCAGGAGGTGCTCGGCGCGCTCTGGCTCGACTCCGAGATGCTGGCGCAGTTTCAGCAGAAGGACCTCGAGCTCATCACCGCCGTCGGCAACCAGGCGTCGATGTTCATCGAGAACACCCTGCTCGCAAAGAAGATCGAGCAGGAGATCGTGAGCCGCGAGCGGTTCTCGCGCCTGCTCTCCCCGAACGTGGCCGAGCAGGTGCTGAGCGGCAAGCTCGAGATCAAGAAGGGCGGCATCTCGATCCCCGACTGCACGGTGTTCAACAGCGACATCCGCGGCTTCACCAGCATGAGCGAGGGCGCGCCCGCGGGGGCCATCCTCGACCTGCTCAACGAATACTTCGAGCAGATGGTCGAGCAGATCTTCCGCTACGAGGGCACGCTCGACAAGTTCATGGGCGACGGCATCATGGCGTTCTGGGGCGCGCCCGTGCTCCGCCCCGACGACGCGATCCGCAGCGTGCAGTGCGCGCTCGATCAGATGGAGGCGCTCGGCCGCTTCAACCGCCGCCTCATCGACGAGGACCATCCCCCGCTGGCCGTCGGCATCGGCATCCACACGGGCCCGCTCGTCGCCGGCTACGTCGGCAGCTCGAAGGCGCTCAGCTATACGGTCATCGGCGACACCGCGAACACCAGCGCGCGCCTCTGCGGCGCGGCGCTCGCCGGGCAGATCATCATCAGCGAGAGCACGCTCTCGCGACTCGGCTCGCGCTTCGAATACGACGAGCTGCCCCCCGCGCACCTCAAGGGCAAAGAGAAGCCGCTTCGCATCTTCAACGTGAAGCGCGAGCGCCTCAGCGCCGCCGCGCGCTGAGACCTGCCGCGTCCGGCGGGCGACGGGCTTTTTTCTGTTGACCCATCCAGCGTCGGAGCTTAAAAGGCGTCGGGTCAGGTTTGGGCGGGTAGCTCAGTGGTAGAGCGCTGGCCTTACAAGCCGGATGTCGCAGGTTCGAGACCTGTCCCGCCTACCACGGGGTGGGCGGTCCAGATCACGAATGAATCCAGTAGAATAGAGTAACGTTAGGGGCGGTAGTTAAGTCGGTTATAACGCCGGCCTGTCACGCCGGAGGCCGCGGGTTCGAGTCCCGTCCGCCCCGCACACGCAGCACCAAGTCTCGCGTCGATCCGTCGCCGCGAGCGCAGTCGAGGCCGGAGGGGTGACACCTTCGGCCTCTTCTGTTTTGTGCGACGCTCCCTCCGGCGGGCGCTCTTGTACACTCGGGCCATGCCCTCCCTTCGGTCCGGCCCTCGCGCGGTCCTCGGCGCGTCCATCCTCGCCGCGGCGCTCGCGCTGCTCACTCCGGCGCGCGCCCCCGCGTTCTGCGGCTTCTACGTCGCTGGGGCGGACACCAAGCTCGTCGCCGACGCGACGCAGGTCGTGCTCATGCGCGAGGGCACGAAGACCGTGCTGTCGATGCAGAACGACTACAAGGGCCCGCCCGAGAAGTTCGCGCTCGTCATCCCGGTGCCCGTCGTGCTCACGAAGGAGAGCGTGAAGGTGCTGCCGAGGGAGGTGTTCGACAAGGTCGACCGGCTCGGCGCGCCTCGCCTCGTCGAGTACTGGGAGCAGGATCCCTGCCCGAGCGCCCTGGGGCTCTCCGGCATCGGCGAGGGGGGAGGCGGCCAGGGCGCGGGCATCGGGCTCGGCGGCATCGGGACGCTCGGCCACGGGAGCGGCGATCTCGGCGTGCGCGTGGAGGCGAAGTTCGCCGTGGGCGAGTACGAGGTGGTCATCCTCTCCGCGCGCGACGCGGCGGGGCTCGACACCTGGCTGAAGCAGGAGAAGTACGCCATCCCGAGCGGCGCGGAGCCGTTCTTCCGCCCGTACGTGGCGAGCGGCATGAAGTTCTTCGTCGCCAAGGTCGATCCCGCGAAGGTGCGCTTCGAGGGCGGGCGCGCCACCCTCTCGCCGCTCCGCTTCCACTACGACAGCGCCACGTTCAGCCTGCCAGTGCGCCTCGGGCTCATCAACTCGTCCGGCAAGCAGGACCTCGTGGTGAACGTGCTCGCGCGCCACCAGCGCTTCGAGGTCGCGAACTACCCGAACGCCACCATCCCCACGAACCTCGACGTCGCCGACGCGACGCGGGGGCGGTTCGGCGAGTTCTACGCAGCCTTGTTCGACGACACCGTCGCGAAGACCCCGAGGGCCGTCGTCACCGAGTACGCGTGGGACGCCGGCACCTGCGATCCGTGCCCCGGCCCCACCCTCGACGGGAACGATCTCGCCACGCTCGGCGCCGACGTCCTCCCGAGCGGCACGAGCGGTCTGCGCCCGGGCCTCGCTCCGGGCCGCGCGCAAGCGGCGCCTGTCGTCCACGGCGGCGCCGCGACGGTCCAGGGCGATCTCCCGCGAGAGGTCGTCGAGCGCGTGGTGCGGCGCCACTTCCCCCGCTTTCGCGCCTGCTACGCCCGTGGTCTCGCGCAGAACCCCAAGCTCGCGGGGAAGGTCACCACGCGCCTCACGATCGACCCGAGCGGCGCGGTCTCGAAGGCGGAAGACGCGGGCAGCACGATCGCCGACGCGGCGGTGCGCCAGTGCATCCAGCGGGGCTTCTCGGCGCTCCAGTTCCCCGCGCCCGCGAGCGGCAAGCCGGTGTCGGCCACCTACCCCCTCGTGCTCGCCCCACCGGATCCGAGCGCGCCAGCCCCTGGCGGCGGCGGCCTCGGCGGCGGCGGCCTGGGCCTCGGCGGCCTGGGCCTCGGCGGGATCGGGTCGCTGCAGGCGAGCACGCCGTACGTGCTCACGCGGATGCACCTCCGCTACGACGCGACCTCGCTGGGGGACGACCTCGTGTTCCGCGCGGCGCCCGCGATCGCGGGCGGGCGCGAGAGCCGCGCGGGCGGGCAGGGCCAGCTCGAGCAGGGGGCGCAGCCCGCGTCGGTGAACAACTTCCAGGGCCGCTACGCCATCCGTCACCCGTGGACCGGCCCCATCGCCTGCAAGGAGCCGCGGCGCGGCGTGTGGGGCCCTCGCCCCGCGGCGGGCACCGGCGGCGCCGACGGCGCCGGCTCGACCCCGCTCGTCGCTCAGAAGACCGCGTTCGCCGCGCGCGGCGCGAGCCTCGCGGCGTTCTTGG
>CAZHGG010000613.1:0-4475 GCA_964531755.1 uncultured Polyangiaceae bacterium | reverse complement strand
CCTCGAGGCTGATTCGGCCCAGCGCGCCCTGCCGAAAATCGTGGATGAGGATGTCCGCGGCCTTGTGCAGGTCGACGACGCCGCCGCCGCGGAGCCCGCCGCGGCGCCGCCCGATCTCGGCGAGGAGGGCCTCACCGGTGGCGGGGGCGGCGTCGAGCTTGTAGCGCGCCACGAGGAGCGCGGGGTAGCGCTCGAGGAGCAGGCCGGCGCCAAACATGCCCACCTCCTCGAAGTCGATCGCCGTGTCGGGGATGGCCCCTCCGAGCGCGAGGCGGAGGGCGGCGCGGGGATCGTCGATCCGCGGCCACATGATGCCCGGGTTGTCGAGGAGCGTCATGAGGCCGCTCTTCAGCACGACCTTCTGGGTGGCCTTCGTCACGGCGGGCTTGTCGCCGACGGCCGCGACCTTGCGTCCCATGAGGGTGTTGATGATGGTCGACTTCCCGACGTTCGGGATGCCGACGATCATCGCGCGGACGGCCTTCGCGGCGGCGCTGCGGTGGGGCACCAGGCGCGCGCAGAGCGCTTGGATCGTCCCGACGAGCTCGCCGGGGCGCTTCGTGGTGAGCGCGCAGGCGAGCACCGAGCCCTCCGGGTGTGACCGGGTGGGCTCGGGGTCGTCCGCGAACGCCTGGAGCCACGCGGCCGTGATCGCCGGATCCGCGAGGTCGCTCTTTCCCAGGACCTTCACGCAGGGCTTTGGGCCGCGGAGCTCCGCGAGCAGCGGGTTCTCGCTCGCGCGCGGCATGCGCGCATCGAGCACCTCCACCACCACGTCGCACCCCGGCATGGCGTCGGCGATCGCGCGCCGCGCCTTCGTCATGTGCCCTGGGAACCACTGGATGGACATGGGGCCGATGTACCACGCCGCCGCGGGCCGCGCCGTCGGGGCGAGCCGGTGCAGCTCGCCGTGGGCGGGAGAGGCCGCGGCGCGCTTTGACAGCGCGGTCGCCCCGGGGTAAGCGGAGCGCATGAGCGCGCCCCCAGCCTCCCGATCGTCGGCGCCGCAGCGTGACGCGCTCGAGCTCGCGGCCGACGTCGCGGAGGTGCTCGAGGCGTACGGCCTCGTCGCGTGCGGCCGTCGCAAGGAGGGCGTCGCGCGCGTCGATTTCTGGACCCGCGACGGCCAAGCGCACAGGTTCCCCGTGCGCGGCGACGAAGAGGTGGGCAGCGTCGTCGCCGCGTGCCTCGAGCTCGCCGACGTGGTCGTGAGCCCCGGCGGGAGGCTGCTCTCGTAGCGGGCTACGCGCGCATCCCCTCGCGGTAGGACGGAAATCGCAGCGTGACCCCGAGCTCGCGGAGCGCGCGCGAGGCGTCGACGCGCCGGTCCGCGCGCAGCGTGCGGTGCACCTCGTCGAGCGGCACGTAGCCGGGGTGAGGCAGCCCGCGCTCCGCGCACACCCACCGGACGACCTCGTCGTGGGTGGCCGGGCGCTCGTCGCCCACGACGAACGTTTCGCCGCGCACGGCCGCGGCCGCGAGCGCGAGGGCGGCCAGGTCCTCGACGTGGACGCGCGAGGTCGCCCGCGTGCCGTCTCCAGGCACCTGGAAGGTGCCCTGCGCGAGCCGCACGTGGACGCCGCGGTCGGCGCCGTAGATCGCGGGGCAGCGCAGGGTCGTCGCGCCCGCGTGGCGCCAGCTGCGCTCGGCCGCGAGGCGCGCGGTCGCCCCCGGCGAGGGCTCCGCGGGCAGCGGCGTCGCGTCGTCGAGGAGGCCCGCGTGGTCGTCGTAGACGCCCACGGTCGAGAGGTACGTGAGCGCCCGCGCGTGGGCGAGGTGGGGCGCGATGCGCGCGTCGGTCGCGCCGTCGGGGGGGAAGGTCACGACGACGTGGGTGTCCGGCCCGACGAGGCGCGCCGTGCTCGGGCCGAGCTCCGCGACGTGCTCGACGACGAGGGACGGGTGCGTCGCCCGCAGCGAGGCCGCCCGCTCGCGCGACCGCGAGGTGGCGGCCACCGAGAGGCCGCGCGCGAGGGCCGCCTGCGCGATCGCCAGCCCCGCGTAGCCGGCTCCCAAGACCACCACGCGCGCCTTGGGGGGCGCGCTCACGGCGCCGCGCTCCCTGCGGCGCGTCCGAGGAGCAGCCCGTCGGGGGTGACGCCCACGGTCCAGCGCCGGAGGGTGGCGAGCGTCGTGGGCTCGACCTCGAGCACCGTGCCTGGCGTCTTGTGGTCGCCCTCGCACACCACGAAGGCGCGGTCGCCTTCCAGCGCGAACGCGTGCGGGGCGCGGCATTCGTCAAGTGGCTTGACGACCTGGGCGGTGATCTTCCCCGCCACGAGGTCGACGCGCGCGAGGCTGTCGGGGGCCTGCAGCGGCACGTAGGCGACCGTCGTCCCCTTCACGGCGGGCATGAAGGCCTTGGCCCCGAGGGGCACCGTCCGCGCCGGGAGGAAGGCGCGCGCGCGGAGGTCGAACACGCGCAGGTCGTTGCCCTCGAGGCTCGCGACGAGGGCGGCGTCGTCGCCGAGCAACGTGACCGAGTACGGCCCGTAGCGGGGCACGCCGGGCACCCCCGGCGTACCGCCGAGCGGGTAGCGCGCAGTGGGCAGCCCGGGGCTGGTGAGGTCGACGACGGCGAGCTCGTCCGACCCGTAACACGCGACGAGCGCGAGCCGATCGTCGCGGGTGAGCGCGATGCCGTGCGGCGCCACGCACAGCGGGCGCTGCGCCCGCAGCTCGAGCGACGCCGCGCTCCACACCTGCAGGCGCGCGAACATCGTGGCCGGGCTGGCGTTGCCCGCGGCCGCCACCGTCATGGCGCGCTTCATGTCGAAGTGGGTCACGAGCACGCTCTTGCCGTCGTGGCTCACCACCACGTCGCCCGGGTTCTCGTCCACGTCGCGCGTCGCGCGGACGGTGAGCGAGCTCGGCAGCAGCCGCGCCAACCTGCCTGGAGAGGCCGACTCGCCGTGGCCCGCGTGAGGCTTCTTCCTCGTGGGTGAGGCGCCCTCTGGAGGGAACGCGAGCGCCACGAACACGTCGCCACCCCCCGGGGCCTGCGCGAGGTGGTGCGGCGCCTCGCGCGCGTCGGGGTCGAGGTCGATTGGCACGGTCGTGACCGTCACGCCGTCGCGGTCGATGACGCTGAGCGAGTCGGAGCCGTTGTTGGTGACGTAGATCGCGCGCTCCGGCGGCGTAGGGATCACGCGGGGCGCCGGGGGCGGCGGCGCGCGCTTGCAGCCGAGGGCGAGGGCGCCGACGAGGGCCGCGCTCGACGCGCGCCGGGCCAACGCGCCTCTGCGCGCCGCCGATCCGGTGTAGACAGTGCCCGTGCGGGCCATCGCCTTCTTCCTCCTCATCGCGGCCTCCGCAGGCTACACGACGCGCTCCGCCCACGCGAACGGCCGCTTCCCGCTGGCGCAGCAGCTCATCGTCGCGCCGCGCTCGGCCACGCCGCCCGGCGCGCAGCCGCTTCTCGTGCTCCGCAGCACGTTCGGCCTGCTCGTCTCGCGCGACGGGGGCCGCACGTTCCGGTGGGTCTGCGAGCAGACGTTCGGCTACAGCGGCACGTGGGATCCGCCGCTCGCCTTCGGCAAGGACGGCACGCTCTACGTGGGGCTCGAGCGCGGGCTCGCGTACACCCGCGACCTCTGCGAGGTGCGCCGAGTGCCCGAGCTGGAGGGCGAGACGGTGAAAGATCTGTCGGTCGACAGCGCGGGGGTCGCGCTCGTGGTCACGACCACGCCCGGGCGCCCGAGCGCTCTCTTTCGTGGCGTGGCGGGCGGGCGCTTCGAGCGGGCTGGCAAGGGGCTCGAGGGCATGTACCTCGTCACGGTGGACGCGGCGCCGTCGAGACCTTCGCGCGTGTACGTCAGCGGTCAGCCGAACGGCACGCTGAAGGGGCGCCTGTTTCGCTCCGACGATGGCGGTCGCCGGTTCACCGCGTACGACCAGGTCCGCTCCCACGACGGCGCGTACTTCCTCATCGGCGTCGACCCGAAGGACCCGGACCGCGTGCTCTCCCGCTTCCTCCACCTCGAGGGCAGCGAGATCGCCCTCTCCGAGGACGCCGGCAAGACCACCCGCACGGTGCTGTCGATCCCGAGCGCGATGTACGGCGCCGCCATCTCGCCGGACGGCGCGCGCGTGTGGGCCGGCTCGGGGCTCCCCGCGGACGGCGTGTTCGTGTCGAGCGATCGCGGGCGCACCTTCGCGCCCGCGGCGCGCGTGGGCGTCCAGTGCCTGACGGCCACGGAAGGCGCGCTCTACCAATGCGCGAACCCGTTCACGCTCGGCGGGCCCGCGCTCGGCGCCTCGACCGACCAGGGGGCGTCGTTCCGCACCCTCTCGTCCTTCGCGGACGTGGTGGGCCCGGAGCCATGCGAGGGGCGCCTGAAGGGGCCTTGCGGGGAGTCGTACCTGGAGGTGCGCGCCACGCTCGCGCCTTGGCGGGACGCGGGCGCCGTGGAGGCCGGCGCGGATGGTGCGAGCCCCGGTCCGGAGGCGGGGAGCGCGCCGGGGCCCGCGGGCGG
>CAZHGG010000612.1:0-4475 GCA_964531755.1 uncultured Polyangiaceae bacterium | reverse complement strand
CTCGCCGTGGGGGGCCGAGCGGCGCTCGGGGTCGCGCCGCGGCCCGCGACCTCGGCGACCGGCGCGTCGCGCTCGATGGCGCCGCCGCAGCCAAGAGTGAGCGCCGGGCAAGCGGCGAGAAGAAGCTGAAGGACGGGGGAGGGGGCGCGACGGCTAGGCATGGGTCCTCTCGGGCAAGAGATATAGATATGATGTATGTGATAGATCCTATCTAATTCGTCAAGTCCGGTGGGCGCTCGCCACGCGGCGCCAGCGCGCGACCGGGCTCCGGGCGGCGCCGCGCCGGCGTGTCTTGACCGCGCGCCCGCCCTCGGTACCTTGGCCACGTGCGCTCACGACCCATCCAGACGCCCCCGCGCCCGCTCGTTCACTCGCGGCTCGACCTCCGCTTCGCCGCGCTCGTCGCCGCCCTCGCCCTCGGTGTGAGCGGCTGTGGCGAGACCGTGAGCTTCTCGGTGCTCCGCGCCGCGAAGGTCAACGTGAAGGGCATCGCCGGCAACAAAGACGCGACCGTGTCGGTCGGCGAGTGGGGCGGCGTCGACCAGGCCGCGGCGGCCGACGTGAAGCAGCGCATCGTCGAGCTCGTGACGAACGCCGAGGGCGGTGTCGTGAAGTTCTCGACGAGCCGAGGCGTGGTGCACGTCGACGGGCAAGTGTCGGAGCACGCCTACACCGAGAACGTCACGTCCACGCAGTCGCAGTGCTCGCGCTACAACCAGGACACGAAGAAGACCGAGTCGTACACCTGCACGCACCGCAAGCGCGTGGGCGTCGCGCACGTGCGCATCGCCGCGAACGTCGTGGACGAATCCGGGAAGGTCGTGGCCTCGGACAGCTTCTCCGACAAGGCCGAGCGCGCCACGTCCGCCACCGACGGCGACCCTGACGCCATCGACGGCGAGCAGGTGCTGGCGGGCCTGCGCGCCGCCGGGGCGGCCAAGCTCGCGGCCCTCGTCGTGCCTCACCGCGTCCAGGTGACCAAGAAGTGGTTCAAGTGCGGGGACGCCAGCGCGCAGTGCGAGGCGGGGCTCCTCCACCTGCGGAGCGGCAACTTCGCGCCCGCCCGCGAGCAGTTCACGAAGGCCGTCGACCTCCTCCGCGGCCAGGCCAAACCGGACGCGGAGGCCATCGCCGCCGCCTGGTGGGGCATCACCCTCTCCCACGAGTTCGACGGCAACTACGCCGGGGCGCGCGTCGCCCTGGAAGAGGCCATCAAGCTCGATCCCAAGAACGAGACCTACGCCGGCGAGGGGAAGCTCATCGCCGAGGAGGAGCAGAACGCCCAGAAGCTCGGCAAGCAAGGCGTGGGGGGTGACTGATGGCGACCGACCTCGTGACTCGACCCGCTCTGCCCGTCTCGCGCGCCCTGCGCGTCGCGCTCGTCGCCCTCGCGCTCCCCGCCTCCGCGCCGGTCCTCGGCTGCTCGGGCGTCGCCAACCAGCTCGCGGTCGCCCCGACCGTCGGCCAAGTGCAGTCGATCAGCGGCGGCAAGTGCTCGCTCGCCTCGAACCAGCCCCTGGCGATCGACTGGCCGTCCACGCAGCGCGGGGCCCTCGAGTCCAAGATGCGCCACGGCGTCGCCGCCGTGCGTTACACCGGCTGCGAGCTCGTGGTGCTCGACGCGTGCACCGTGAAGGACTCCAAGTACTCCTACGTGGGCATCACGCCCAAACACGAGGTCCACAAGTTCTCCACGGCCGACGAGCTCTACGCGCACATGCCCGTCGGCGCGCAGAAGCTCGAGGGCTCGATGCGCTCGTCGGGCCACCTCGCCCTCAGCATGACGCTCGCGGGCCGGCTCGAGTCGAGCAACACCTCGCTCCGCGCGGACGAGCTCCAAGGCGACGACTGCAAGAGCGTGACGCACTTCGTGCGGGCCGCGTCGGTCGGAGCGTTCCGCCTCGACACGGGGGCGGACGCCACCGTGGGCGGCAGCGTCGTGACCGAGAAGATCGGCGTGAGCGGCTCCGGCAGCGCGAAGAAGGAGGCGCTCACGGCGGACGGCGAGGAGTCCGCCTGCCAGGCCGCGAAGGAGACCGACACGGCGGCGCCGCGAGGCTGCGGCGCGGTCATCCGCCTCGAGCTCACGCCGGTGGACACGCACCTCCACGCCGAGGGGCTCGTCATGAAACATCGCGTGTGCCCTCCGGGGGAGGCGTGGTCGGGCGGCGTGTGCACGAAGGGCGACGGGAAGGGCGACGGGAAGGGCGGCCCCGCGGGCGCCGGGGCGGCGACGGGTCGCTTCGCGGTGCGCGGCCCGGTCGTGTTCGACACCACCACGGGCCTCGGCTGGCAGCGCGCGCCGAGCGCGAAGCGGCTCTCCTGGTCGGCGGCGAAGGCCTACTGCGACGGGCTCACCGTCGACGGCGAGTCCGGCTTTCGGCTGCCCAAGAAGAGCGAGCTCACGACCCTCGTCGGCTCCAAGCCGAGCAGCCCGTGGGTCGACACGACCGCCTTCCCGGGCGCCACGCCCACGAAGTTCTGGACCTCCTCGGAGGACCACGGGAGCCCGGGCGACGCGTGGGCGCTCGACTTCTCCGCGGGCGCGCCCCGCTCGGTCGGCTCGGGGCTCGAGCTCGACGTGCGCTGCGTGCGGTAGCGTGCGTCCGCGCGCTCCGCCTCGCTACGCCCGCGCCGGCCCGCGGGTGAGGTAGGCGACGAGCATCTTGCGGAGCTCTTGAAACACCGCCCGGCGCCGCTCCTTCGAAGGGCGGGCGATGCGCATGCGCTGCAGCAGCGGCGGGATCGCGTGGGTGAGGAGGAAGGTCGTCGCGGCGACGTCGAGCTCGGGCAGGTCGTCCCGCCGGGCCAGGAGGAACGCGCGGAGCGGGACGGCCAGCTTCTCCTCGCTGTACGCGATGAGCTGCCCCATCTCGCCCACGCGCGGCAGCTGGTTCATGAGGACGAAGGCGAGCTCGGGGTCGGAGTCTTGCTGAGCGGCGAGCACCTCGAGCACTGCGTCGATCACCTCGGGGATCGGCGCGTCCGCGACACGGACGAGCGCGCGCTGGAACGCTTCGTGTTGGTGCTCGGCGTGCCGGAGCAGGAGCGCGATCACGAGGGCGTCCTTGCCCGGAAAATACTGGTAGAGCGAGCCCACGCTCACGCCCGCCGCCGCCGCGACCTTGTTCGTCGTGAGGCCGTCGTAGCCGCTCTCGCGGAGGACGCGCGCCGTCGCGTCGAGGAGGGCCTCGACGGTCGCGCGGGCGCGCTCCTGGCGCGGCGCCTTGCGCGGCGCGATGGTCGCGTCCCGCGGCTTCGGGCTCCGAGCGGGCTTCGGCGGCATGCGGCGGACCTCGGCTTGGGGAGAGACTTCGACGGGGGCGACTCCGCGACGGAGCCACCTCACCACGGTACCGCATCCCTCCGACCGTCGACGAGGGGGACGCGCCCCGCGCGCGCCTGCCGGTGGCCCGCACGAACATGAGCCCTCGAGGCGGGGAGCGCGCGCGCGCGGCCCTTTTTCCCGCCCGCAGGATGCGAGTAGCATATGCGAGCAAACGTTCACATATTGGTTTCCATGTTGCTCACACGCCTCGCCAAGCCGCTCTACCACTTCTTCCGCCTCGCCCGAGACCCGAGCCAGCTCGACCGGGTCTTCCAGATGCGAGACTCGGCGAACGATCCCGTGATGACGCGCGCCATCTACGAGCGCCTCGCGCGCGAGCCCGACGCGAAGGTCGCGCTCGACCGTCGCGCGCGCCTGGGCGTGGTGACGGAGGCCACGCTCGCCCGCTGCCCGGAGGGCTCGCTCGGCCGGGCCTACGGCGACTTCATGCGCCGCCACGACCTGCGCCCCGACGCCATCCCGAGCGTGGTCGACGACGTGGGCCCCGACTACATGCGCGCGCACCTCTACGAGACCCACGACCTGTGGCACGTGGTCACCGGGTTCGCCCCCGATCCCGCGGGCGAGGCGGGCCTCCAGGCGGTCTACGCCGCGCAGCTCCCGGGCATGTTGCCCGCGGCCCTCGTGTCGGCGCTGCTCTTGAACGCCGCGATCGAGCGCTCGAGCCTGAAGACGAAGGAGCGCTTCGACGCCGTCGCCCGCGGGTGGGAGATGGGGCAGCGCGCCAAGCTGCTGTTCGGGTACCCGTGGCGCGAGCGCTTCGACGCGCCGCTCGCCAACGTGCGGCGCGAGCTCGGCATCGACGCGAGCCTCTCCGAGCCGCGGCCTCTGCGCGGCGTGCTGCCGTCGTGAGCGCGCGGCCAACGCTGCGCGCTGACGCAGCGCGTTGACGCATCGCGTTGCGATGCTACTCTGGAGGCGCTGGAGGTGCCTCATGGTCATCGCAACGGTCCTCGTCGCCCTGCTGCTCGCGCTCACACTCCAAGGTCTCGTGGTCTGGCTGGCCGGCCGTCCCGCCGACCGGCTCGGCCCGCGCGAGGCCCCTCCCGCTCCCGCCCTCGCGCCAGCGCCCGAGCCCGAGCCCGAGCTCGAGCCCGAGGTGTCGTCCCCGGCGCCCGTGGCCGCC
>CAZHGG010000611.1:0-4475 GCA_964531755.1 uncultured Polyangiaceae bacterium | reverse complement strand
CGGACCCGCACGACGCGCACTACGACTCGCGCGCCGGCTCGACCGTGCGCACGCGGAGCTCGGCGAGCTGCTCGGGAAGCACGTGGTTCGGCGCGTCGGTCATGAGGTCGGTGCCCTTCTGCGTCTTCGGGAAGGGGATGACGTCGCGGAGGCTCTCGGCGCCCGAGAGCAGCATCGCGAGGCGGTCCATGCCCACGGCCACGCCGCCGTGCGGCGGCGCCCCGTACTTGAGCGCGTCGAGCAAGAAGCCGAACTTCTGCCGCGCCTCGTCGCCGCCGATGCCGAGCGCCGCGAACACCTTCGCCTGCACATCGGGGTCGTGGAGGCGGATCGAGCCGCCGCCGATCTCGAAGCCGTTCAGCACGAGATCGTAGCGATAACAGAGCACCTTGCCCGGATCGGTGTCGAGCAGCGCCACGCAGTCGTCGTGGGGGCGCGTGAAGGCGTGGTGCGCGGCGGCCCAGGTCTTCTTCTCGTCGTCGTACTCGAAGAGCGGCGGGTTCACGACCCAGAGGAAATTGAAGGTGCCGCCGTGGCCGTACTCGGGGATGAGCCCGAGCTTCTTTCCGAGGTGGATGCGCAGATTGGCCATCACCGTGTGGACCACCGACTCCTTGCCAAACTGGAAGAAGAGGAGATCTCCCTCCTTCGCGCCCGCGCGGGCGTTCACGGCGAGCCGCAGGTCTTCGCCGATCATCTTGGCCAGCGGCGATTGGGTCCAGTTGCCTGTCCCGTCGACCTTGGCGCGGGCGAGGCCGCGGGCGCCCATGCCCTTCACGAAGTCCTCGAGCTTGTCGAGCTCGGCCCGCGAGAGCTTGCCCGCGTGCTCGGCGGGGATGCGCATGGCCTTCACGATCTCGGCGGGGAGATCGCGCCGGTACTGCCCGCTCGTGAACTTGTCGGCGATCTCCTTCCAGAAGGGCACGCCGCCGCCGGCGTGCTCGATGACGAGGCCCGTGATGTCGGTGTGCTCGAGGCCGAAGCGCAGATCGGGCTTGTCGTTGCCGTACTTCTCCATCGACTCGGCGAAGGGCAGCTCGGGGAAGCGCCCGCCGGGGTACTGCTCGGTGAGGTCTTTGCCGAGCACGGTCTTCCAGATGGTGCACACGAGCCCTTCCATCATGCGGAAGATGTCGTCTTGGGAGACGAAGCTCATCTCGACGTCGATCTGCGTGAACTCGGGCTGCCGATCGAGGCGGAGGTCCTCGTCGCGGAAGCACTTCACGATCTGGAAGTAGCGGTCGAATCCGGCCACCATGTAGAGCTGCTTGAAGAGCTGGGGGCTCTCGGCGAGGGCGTAGAACTTGCCCGCGTGGAGGCGGCTCGGCACGAGGAAGTTGCGGGCGCCGCCGGGCGTGTACTTCACCATGAAGGGCGTCTCGAGCTCGAGGAAGCCCTGGTCGTCGAAGTAACGCCGCACGGTCTGGTTGATGCGGTGCCGCACGCGGAGGGTCTTCTGCAGCGGCGCGCGCCGCAGATCGAGGTACCGGTATTGGAGGCGCTTCTCCTCCCCGGTGTCGATGCTGTCGGCGATCTCGAAGGGGGGAGTCTCGGACTTGTTGAACACGCCGAGCTCGATGACGTGGATCTCCACCTCGCCGGTGACCATCTTGGGGTTCACGTTCTTGCCGCGGCTCACCACCACGCCGCGCACGCCGATGACCCACTCGCTGCGGAGAGCCTGCGCGCGGTCGTACGCGTCCTTCGGGGCGTCGCCGTGGCCGGAGAGGTTCGGGTCGAACACGAGCTGCGTGATGCCCTCGCGGTCGCGCAGGTCGACGAACACACAGCCCCCGTGATCGCGGTAGCTCGCCACCCAGCCGAAGAGGACGACCTCCTGGCCGACGTCGGCGCCGCGCAGGGCGGCGTTGTGGTGAGTGCGCTTGAGCTCGTCGATGAACCTTGCCACGGCGTGACCTCGCGTTCGGGAAAGCAGAGCCGTCGGTGAGTGGACGGGCGCCTCACCCGGGGCGGGCGCAGGCCCTTCCTAGCACCTGTGCGGCGCGGATTGGGAGCGAGCAGCGCGGCCGACGACGGGTCACGGGTCGCGTATCCAGCGAGTCTCCTTCTGGTCCGGCCCGATCTGGATCAGATCCCGACCCTGGCAGCGGTAGCGGGTCGCCGCGGTCGGCGAGAGGCCCACCTGGAGCCCCTCGAGGAGGCCCTGCGCCGCGGGCACGTTCATCCACCGCCCGCCTATCTGGACCGAGCTCTCGGCGCGCAGCGCGACGGGGGGCCCGGCGTAGTGGATCTCGGTCGGGGTCACGCGGCACGTCCCCGCGTGCGCACCGTCGAGGGTGGCGCGCGTGGTCATGGCCGCGGGGGCGCGCGGATCCGCCGACTGCACCTCGAACCCGAACCGCTGCACCTCCTCGCGGCACGGGCCCGCCCGGTCGATCGTGAGCCTCATCGCCCCGGTCACCGCCGTGACCCGGTAGCCGTGGGGCGCGAGGCGCGCGGCGGCGGCCGCCTTCGCCGACTCGGCGTCGACGTGGTAGCGACCCTCGCCGCACGCGGGGCGGCGGCGGCGGTACTCGGCGAGCGTGAAGCCGGCCGCGGACACCGCGCCGCGCCCCGGCGAGCCGGAGAAGGACATGAAGATCTGGTCGGTCGTGATGCTCGGCATGGGCGCGCAGCCCCCCTCCGGGCAGGGGCAGCCCCCCGCCCTGCGACAGTAAGCGACGGTCGACGGGCGCAGCCAGACGAGCTCCGTCTCGCCGAGCCGGAGGCGACCTTTCCCCTCGACCTCGAGCTCGAGCACCTCGACGTCGGCCGCGATGGCCTCTTGGGCGGTGAGCTGCGTCGCGGCAGGCGCGCTGGTGACGACGGCGGGCGCGCCGGCTCGGACGGCCTGCGGCACGACAAGGACGCCGCGCACCCGCGGGCGCGCGTCGATCGCGTAGCCGAGATCCCACGCCGGCCCGCGCTCGGGGCTCTTGGTCGTGCTGCTCGCCCACTGCGACATCGCGTCGTCCGAGCCCGCGACGAACCCGGTGAACGCCGCCATGCCGTCGGGGATGTTCACGAGGTCGAGGCCGCGCCGGAGCACCTCGACGCCCCGCGACTCGAGGTGCGCGAAGAGGCCAGACGCGAGGTACGGCGACGCGAGCAGCGCGAAGCGACCCGAGGCGTCCCCCTGTACGTAGCGCGAGAGCGCGCGCTGCTCGTAACCGTGCGGGTAGAGCTTCGCCCCGAGCCAGGTCGGGTAGCCCTCGATGGCCCACCCTGTCCCGTTCGGGTACCAGCCGGAGCGTCGACCGGTGAAGCGCTCCGCCTGGTAGAGGTGGACCAGCTCGTGGGCGAGGACCTCCTCCAGCTCCGGCGTGCCGTACGGGACCGTGACGAGCACGAGGTGGTCGCACCCCGAGAGATCCGCGTCGGCGGGCGCCTCGTGCTCGGTCATGTGCTCGGCCGGGCTGAGCGGATCGGTCTCGCGCACGCCCGGGCGGTTGCACCAGAAGAAGGCGGTCGCGGCGATGCGGCCGTCCTGGCGCACCGGCCCCGCGTCCGGGGGCCGCGGCGGTTCGGGGCGCGAAGGGGTCGTGCCGACGACGACGCGTCGCCGCAGCGGGCCGAGCAGGGCCGACACCTTGCGCTGGGCCTCCTCGAACGCGCGCCGGGCCGCGTCCTCCGGCAGCCGAAAGACGAGCTCGTTCTTCGTGGCGCTCGAGGGGCGCGAGGGCTGGAGCGCGCCGCGGACCGCCGCGCGCTGCGCCTCCGTGAGCGAGCCGAAGTGGCGGTAGACCTCGGCGACCGCCGGCGTGCCGCAGCTCGGCACCGAGTCGTCCCGGGGGGGCACGCTCACGCCCGGCAGCGGCGCGACGCTCTGCGCAAAGGCGGCGAGCGCGGCGTCCCTCGAGAACGTGCCTTGGGCGTCGATCCCCCGCTCGACCTGGGCCCACGCGGGGGGGCCGGTGTCGACCGGCGGAACCGCGGCGGGCGACGGCCGCTTCTTGCAGGCGAGCAGGCCGGTGGCGGCGACGAGCGCAGCGAGCGCGAGGGCGAGGAGCGTAGGGTGGCGCGGAGCGCGGCGGTGCACGCGAGCAGACTATCCGCACTCGCGGGCTCGCGGCGTCCCGGGAAACGCGGGAGCGCAGGGATCGCACAGGGGGGCGCTCGCCGTGAACTCCCCTCCCACGCCCCCACCCCAGCTTTGGTAAGGTCCGCCCGTGACCGAAGGCCCCCCGCCGCGCCCGAGCCCCGGAGAGAGCCCGCGCACGCGCGCGCTCTTCGGCCTCGCGAGCTTCGCTGGGCCCTTGCTCGTCGCGATCTTCGGGGCGCGCACCGTGCCCGATCCGGCGTTCGACGACGGCGCGCTGCGCGTGCTGGGCCTCTCGTTCACGGGCGTCTTTCGCGCGCTCGACGTGTGGGTGGCCGCGCCGCTCCTGGCGCTTCCGCTGGGCACGCGCGCCCTCCGCGCGAGCCTCGCGTGCGCGCTCGTGACGGGCGCCGCGGGCCTGCTCGTGTACGCGCTC